>NZ_JBEXDZ010000056.1:0-52463 GCF_040606085.1 Streptomyces sp. NPDC005485
TGGCCCCCGCTGGCGGGGACGCTCTGCGGCAAGGTGGTGTGGGCCCTCTGCCGGCTCCCGCCGCGGGCCTCCGCCCATTCATGAACCGCGGCGCCTTCCGGCGCCGCGGTTCTACGCGCGTTACCCACTGTCGAGAAGCGCGGACGCTCGGTCACCCGCCTAGGGCGCCCATGGTCAGCCCGCTATCAGGTGGTCGAACTCGCCGTCCTTGATGCCCAGGAGCATCGCCTCGATCTCGGCGCGGGTGTAGACCAGCGCGGGCCCCTCGGGGAACCGTGAATTCCGCACGGCCACCTCGCCGCCCGGCAGCCTGGCGAACTCCACGCAGGAACCCTGCGAGTTGCTGTGCCGGCTCTTCTGCCAGGCCGCCATCCCGTCCAGCTCTGTCGCAGCCATGCCGTTGTACACGTCATCCACGTCGTACACGTCGTGGTCCACAGGTCGCTCCCCGGTGGTGCAGTGGCTGAGGTGGCCATTGATGCATTGGTCAACTGCCCCGGATCATAGCTCTGTTCATGTGCGGATGCATGGGCGGATGCGCGTGCAGATGCACGTGCACGCGGGGTGTTCCTGCGGTTACAGCTTTTACCCGCCTTTTGACTACCGACGGTTGACCGAACGACTACAGCTCGTTCCGCGCCCGCTCCAGAGCCTGAATTCCCTCGTCTACTAGGAACAGACGCATGGAGCGGCCTTCGTGTTCCAACGTCCGCGTGATCGTCTGCTCAGCGACTCCCGTACGGCAGCAGCGCCATCTCGCGCGCGTTCTTGATCGCACGTGTCAGCATCCGCTGCTGCTGGGCGGTCACCCGGGTGACCCGGCGGCTGCGGATCTTCCCGCGGTCCGAGATGAACTTCCGCAGCAGGTCGGTGTCCTTGTAGTCGATGTAGGTGACCTTGTCGCGGCCCAGGGGGTTGGGACGGGACTTGGACGCGGTCCTGCGCTCGGGCTTGCGGGCCATGGGTCAGACCTCCAGGAGGGTGTCGAAGGCGGGCGGGAGCCGCTTCCAGGCAGCGCGCCCGGCGGCGTACTCGGTGTCGGTCAGCAGGCAGGACTCCAGGAGCAGTTCGAGCCCCTCGCGGTCGAGCCCCGGGGAGGTGAACACAAGGTGCTGGCAGCAGTCGCCGTGCTCCGGGTGCCAGTCGAGCGCGGCGGCCGCGCGGCGGACCGGCGGGACCATGTCCCAGGCCGCGTCCGGCAGCGAGGCGAGCCACGGCCCCGCGTTCTCCACGCACAGCGCACCGCCCGCGGCGTCCCAGTGCAGCAGCGTGTCGGGCCGGTCGGCGAGCCAGAAGCGCCCCCGGCTGCGGGCGGCCGCGCAGGTCAGGTCCTCCAGCGCCGCGTACAGCCGCTCCGGGTGGAAGGGACGGCACCGATGCCATACGAGGGTGGCGACGCCGTGCGCGTCGGCGTCGGCCGGGAGCAGGGCGCACGCCGGGTGCTGGGCGGCGGCCGCGGCCTCGACGTCGAACCCGGCGAACGCGGCGGCGGCCAGCGGGGAGCGCGTCGAGCCGCCGTACTGGACGGGCACTTGGCGGGCCGTCGGGTGCAGTTGGGCGAGCAGGGCGCGGTCCTCGTCGTCGGCCTCCGCCGAGTCGGCCACGGCGAGGACGGGGGCGTACTCCAGCTGGCGCGCGAAGGTGTCGGCGACCGTGCGCTGGTCGGTGGCGGCCGCGGCGAGGCCGCCGTCGGCGAGGTCGTCGCCGTTGCCGAGGTAGGGCAGCAGCAGGGCCGGGTCGACGGCGGTGATCACGCCGGTCAGCCGCAGTCCGCTCGACGCGACGACCTCGGCCATCGCCTTGGGCTCGACCGAGTCCCACAGCTCGACGACCGCGAGCCGGGTGAGCCCGGCGTCGGCCAGTCGCTCCAGCTCGGGCACCAGGTCCTCGCGCAGGGCGCAGCACGCGCAGTCGTTGACGAGGGGGGCCTCGCCGACGGAGAGGATTCCGGTGGCGTCGCGGACCGTCCGCACGACCGTGCCGGCCGCGGCGGTGGCGAGGTCGTGGTAGAGGGCGACGCTGCCCGGCACCTCGGCGAGGAGCCGTTCGACGGTGGCCCGCCGCGCGTCCGTGTGCAGACCGCCGACGATCGCCACGCAGAGGGCGCTCATCCCGTCAGCTCCGCTTTCCGAACCGGCGCTCGAAGCGCTCGACGCGCCCGGCGGTGTCCAGTACGCGTGCGGTGCCGGTGTAGAAGGGGTGGCTCACGTTCGAGATCTCGACGTCCACCACCGGGTAGACGTTGCCGTCCTCCCACTCGACGGTCCTGCCCCCGGACAACGCGGCAAGCGTGGAGCGAGTGAGGAAGGCGTGGTGCGCGGCACGGTCCCGGAAGACGACGGGCCCGTACGGCGGGTGGATTCCTTCGCGCATGTCGGTCAGCGCTCCTCTCGGAAGTCGACGTGCCGGCCCGCGACCGGGTCGTACTTGCGCAGGACCATCCGGTCCGGGTCGTTGCGCCGGTTCTTGCGGGTGACGTAGGTGAAGCCGGTCCCGGCCGTGGACCGGAGTTTGATGACGGGACGGAGTTCGTTGCGTGCCATGCTGGTACCTTACTGAAAATGAATCCCATTACCAACCACGGTCGGAACGGCGACCGAGAGAGGTGCGTCACCTTGTCCGCGCACTGCATGCTGACCGGCGCCCGGCCGGGCTTCGGCAACTCCATCTCCCACTCCCACCGGCGCACCTCCCGCCGCTTCGACCCGAACGTCCAGCGCAAGCGCTACTGGCTGCCGAGCGAGGGCCGGCACGTACGGCTGCGGCTGAGCACGAAGGGGATCAAGACCGTCGACACGATCGGCGTCGAGGCCGCCGTGGCCCGGATCCGTGCCCGGGGAGTGAAGATCTGATGGCCAAGAAGAGCAAGATCGCGAAGAACGAACGGCGTCAGGAGACCGTCGCGCGGTACGCGGCGCGACGGGCCGAGCTGAAGGAGATCATCCGCCGCCCGTCGTCGGGCGAGGCCGAACGGGCCGCAGCCCGGCGAGAACTGGCCCGGCAGCCGCGCGACGCCAGCGCCACCCGCGTACGCAACCGGGACAGCGTCGACGGCCGCCCGCGCGGCTACCTGCGCGCCTTCGGGCTGTCCCGGGTGAACCTGCGGCAGCAGGCGCACGCCGGGTTCCTGCCGGGCGTGCGCAAGTCGTCCTGGTAGTCCCCCGGGCCGGGCCGGGGTCCTGGCCGCGGTCCCGACCGGCGGTCCCGACCGGCGGTCCCGACCGGCGGGGCTCATCGGTTGTCCTGGTAGCTTGCTGCGGTCGTTCCGGTGACGGGACGGCCTCAGCAGCCACACCTTGGGGGCTTCCAGTGACTTCGGCTTCGGCGACCTTCTCGTCCGGCTCGCGCCGCCGTACGGCCCGTATCGCGCTCACGGCCGCCGGTGTGGTGGCCGCGCTCGTGCTGACCGGGTGCAGCAGCGACGGCGACAGCGGCGGGGACGGTGACTCCGGGAACACGTCCGCCACTCCCACCGCGACGGAGACCGCCGCCACCGGGGGCGGCTCCGGCTCCGGGGAGACCTCCGGTGCCAAGGGCACGCTGGAGGGCAGCTGGCTGGCCACCACCGACGGCAAGGCCGTCGCGCTGATGGTCACCGGTAAGAAGGCCGCCGTCTTCACCACCGGCGGCACGGTGTGCAGCGGCACCGCCGGCAAGGAGTCGGGCATGCAGATGATCCGCCTCAAGTGCGCCGACGGCAGCGACGACCGCGCCACCGGCATGGTCGACTCCGTGAGCGCCACGACCCTCAAGATCACGTGGTCGGGCGGCGCCGGCAAGGAGACGTACACGAAATCCGAGACCGGGACGCTGCCGACCGGCCTGCCTACGGCGAGTCTCGGCTCCTGAGTTCCCCGGTTCCGTCCACCGTCATCGGGGGTACGGCGGTGTCCAGCGCCTCGGAGAGCTCGACCAGGGACTCCAGCAGCAGGCCCGCGCCCCGGCGGACGACCGCGTCGGGGACGGCTTCGGCGCCGTCCCAGGCCTCCAGGGCGGCACCTACGGCGTCCCAGCGCGGGACACGGCGCTCGCGTACCGCCTTCGCGCCCTGCTCGGTGGCCGTGCGCAGGGCCTCGGCGAAGCGGGCCGCCGCCGGAACGGGCGTCGCGTCCCGGTCCGGGAGGTGGGCCTCCATCAGCATCGCGACCCGGCCCAGCTGTGCGAGGGCGTCCTCGGCGTCGTCCGCGACCGTCCGGGACAGGCCCCGGTGGCGTACCGGCTCGTCCTTCGCCCGGGCCACCGCCGTGTGCCAGGCCGCGCGGGCGCCGCGCGCGGCGAGCAGGGCCTCGCGGACCTCCGGGGCGGTTCTGCCGGCGGGGTCGGCGTAGTGGATGACGACCGTCGCCGCGTAACGGCCCTGCGTGGTCAGCCAGTCCGCGAGGCGGGAACGTAGCCGTGGGGTCTCCCAGGCCGGGTACACGGCGTACGCCAGCATCGCCAGGAGCCCGCCGATCAGGGTGAGGACCACCCGTTCCGGAACCGTCTGCGTCCACTGCTCGCCGCCCATGCCGAGCAGGAAGACGACGTACGCCGCCACGCAGGCCTGGGCCGCCATCTGGCCGGTGCGCATCAGGAGGTACATCAGGGCCGCGCTGAGCACGGCGAGGGTGCCGGAGAGATACGTGCCCGGGGTCGCGACGCGCACGATGCCGGTGGCCAGGGCCACGCCCACGAGGGTGCCGCCGAAGCGGGCGACGGCGCGGCTGTAGGTCTGGGAGAAGTCGGGGCGCATGACCATGACCGAGGTCAGCGGGGCCCAGTAGCCGTGGCCCAGGGGGAGGGCGGTGCCGATCACGTAGCCCGCGGCGGCCACGGCGGCGACCCGGGTCGCGTGGCGGGTGATCCGGGAACCCTTGTGCAGCTCCTTGCGCATGGCGTGGAGGGCCACGGGGATCAGGCCCAGGAGGGTGGGGCGGCTGAGGGGGGTCGGGGTGGGCTGTGGGGTGGGCGTGGGCTGTGGATTTTCGCCCCCTCCGCCCCTTCCCGTCCCGTCCTCCTGGGGGCTTCGCCCCCTCTCCCCCCTGTCGCGCTTCGCGCTCTTCCTCAAACGCCGGACGGGCTGAGACGGCCTTCCTGCCGTCTCCAGTACGTCCTCCAGGAGCCTGCCCAGGCGAATCGCCGCCCGGTGCGGTGGGCCCGTCAGGATCGCGCCCGTGTCCGGGGTTCTGAAGGCGGCCACCGCTCCGGGCGGGAGGGTGACCGGGGCGCCGTGGCGGATGGCTCGGGCGGCGGCGTCGAGGAGGGTGGCCGCGGCGGAGAGGAGTTCGCGGACCCGGTCGCGGGCCGGGCCCTCCTCGGGGACGCCCATCGCGGGGTCGGCGAGGGAGGCGAGGACTGGCCGGATGCGTTCGGCGAGGCCTCGGGCTCCGTGCAGTTCGGAAGGGCGGGTGCGGGCCTGGCGCGGGGTGAGGGCGGCCGCGTTGCGGGCCTCCATCAGCGGGAGCGGGTCGAAGGAGGCGACCGGGTCGTGGCGCAGCCGGCGCGCGTAGTCGGCCTCGGCGGCCAGGGCGTCGGCGAGGGCGTCGCGGTGGGCACCCCAGCGCCGTACGGGGAAGAGGACGATCAGCGCCGCCTGCACCAGACCGCCCACGATCATCATGGCGCCGTGGCCCGCCGCCTCGACGACGGAGGTCGGCAGGGTGACCGTCACCAGCATGATCGCGACGTTGGACGAGGCGATCAGGCCGATCGTGGGGCCCGCGGCCCAGCTCATCCCGGCCAGGAACGTCCACGCCACCAGCAGGGCCAGGAACAGGACGAAGTGGGAGATCGTGACGTAGCCCAGGAACGTGGAGACGGCGAGGCTCGTGCCGGAGGCGAGGGCGAGTTCCGGGCGGGGCCGCCAACTGCGCTGGAACGTGGCGATCGCCGCCTGGAACGCGCCGAACGCCGAGCTCGCGGCGGCTCCCGGCCCGAAGGCCCACAGGCTCAGGCCGATGACGAGGGCGAGGCCTGCCGCGCCGCGCACCGCGATCAGCGGTTCGAGACGTTTCCGCTCGACCGTCAGACCCGAGCGCGTGGTCTCCCTCAGCGCCCGGAGCCAGCTCATCCGGCCAGCGTAGGGCCTGTGTCACGGGTGCCATGGGAGGTTCGGTCGCGGTCGTGGGTCCCGCGCGAACGGAACGGGCGGGGCGCGTGAACGGGTGCCGCGCGCGTGCGTGATGATCGGTGCGTATCGCCGAACCTCACGGGGGATCCCATGCGCGTCGTTCCCATCGCCGTCACCGCACTCGCGGTGGCCTTCGCCCTGACCGCCTGCGACGACAGCGGCGGTGACGGAGGTGGCGACAAGACCGCCACGAGCACAGCCGGCGCGGGAAGCACGGCGGGCTCGAAGTCCGGCACCGGCTGCCGTCTCGACGGAGTCGGCGTGCAGGTCGGCCCCGCCGGCGAGGCGCCGGCCGCCGGGGACACCGGCATCGTCCCGGTCACCCTCACCAACCGCGGCGCCACGTGCACCCTGCAGGACTTCCCCGGCATCGAGCTGACCACCGGCGACGCGTCCTACGACGTCGCCGGGGACAAGCGGGCGAAGCCGCTGAAGCTGACCCTGAAGAAGGGCGAGACGGCGACCTTCACCGTCACGTACGTGCGCGGCGCCTCGGGCGGCAGGAACAGCGCCGCGGTGACGGACATGAACATCAGCCTGCCGGGCAGCGACGCCCAGGCCGGCTACTCGTGGAAGTACGGCGATGTCTCGCTCAAGTCCGGCGGGAGGCCCGACGCCTCCGTGAGCTCCTTCCAGCAGGCCGGCGACTGACCCACCGCGCGGTCATCGCAGCGGCGGGCGCGCCCTGACCTGGGCGCGGTCCGCCGCTGCGGCGCCCTGTTCCCATCCGGCCGCGTCCGTGACCCCGCGCAGGCGGGTGGTGACGGTGTCCGGGAACATCTGCTCCATGTGGTCCGCGACCGCCACGTCACGGGCCGCGAGGACCGGCAGCAACTCGCCCCCGGACACATCCACCTGGCCCTCGGCGACCGCCGCGAGCCGGTCCCCGATACGGTGCGCGTACGCGGCCAGGAACGACTGCCGGAAGGTCTTCGTACGCTTGCGGCCGCCCGCCCGCTGCTGCGCCTCCGCCTTCGTCATCGCGGCCGTGGCCTGCACGAGCAGCGAGGTGTAAAGCAGCTCCACGGCCTCCAGGTCGGGTTCGAAGCCGACGACGGTCGAGAAGCCGAGCGCCTCGTTCCACACCGCCCGGCAGCGGTTCGCCCCGGCCACCGCGTCCAGCAGCACCGCCTTCGCCGTCTCGTACGGCGCGTCGATGCCGATGCGGCAGGCGCCGGGCGCGTCCTTCGCGTGCGTGCGGGCGGCGAGCAGCGCCTCGTCGATCGAGTGCCGCGCCATCAGCTCCTGCGCCTTGGCACTCAGCGCCTCCGCCTCCTCCGGGAACCCGGTCGCCTCCGCCTTGGCGAGCAGCGCGCGGATCCGGCCGAGCATGCGGGAGTCCTTGTGCGGCTCCTGGGGGGCCTTTCCCGGTACGTCCACGGGCTCGATGGAGGGGAGGCGGAGCAGCAGGCGGTACAGCTCCAGGACGGCGGTGGCGTGGGAGAAGCGGTCGGTGCGCGGGGGCTCGGCGTCCAGCTCCGCGAGCTGGGCCGCCCAGCGCGGGCCGCGCGGCCCGTCGTCCTTCGCCTGCGCCACGACCAGGGCCGACGCCAGCTGTACGTGGATGTCCGCCAGCTCGCGCCGCACGATCCGTACGACGTCGGCTGGCTGCCAGCCGCGCCGCCAGGCCCCGGCGACGAACTCCTCGCCTCGGCGGGCGAGTTCGGCGTCGGCCGAGGAGTCGGCGGCGAGCAGCGAGGCGCCCGTGTCGAGGGCCGCGTCGGAGTCGGCGTAGAGCGCGGCCTCGAAGGCGCGCTCAACGGTGCTGGGCGTACTCATTCCCCGATCGTGCCACGCGGCCTGGCGGGGCTCGCCCGGGTAGGGCCTGCCCTACCACCGGGACGCCCTCTGGTGGTCGTGTGCGGGCGGCCGCCGGACGGTTCGCTGGGGACATGACCACCACCACGGCCGTTGCGGCCGCCGTACGTATTCGATCCCTGCGCCGCCATTACGGTGCCGTCGCCGCCCTCGACGGCGTCGACCTGGACTTCGCCGCCGGGACCTTCACCGCCGTGATGGGGCCGTCGGGGTCGGGGAAGTCGACCCTGCTGCAGTGCGCGGCAGGGCTCGACCGGCCGAGTTCGGGGACCGTGGCCGTGGACGGGGTCGAGCTGGCCGGGCTGGGCGAGCGGCGGCTGACCCTGCTGCGGCGGGAGCGGATCGGGTTCGTGTTCCAGTCCTTCAACCTGCTGCCGTCACTGACCGCCGCCCAGAACGTGGCCCTGCCACTGCGGCTCGCCGGACGCCGTCCGTCCCGCGGGCAGCTGCGCGAGGCGCTGGCCCGCGTGGGTCTCGCCGACCGCGCCGGGCACCGGCCCTCGCAGCTGTCGGGCGGACAGCAGCAGCGAGTGGCCCTCGCACGAGCCCTGATCACCCGCCCGGCCGTGCTCTTCGGCGACGAGCCCACGGGGGCGCTGGACACCACGACGGGCCGCGAAGTCCTGCTCCTGCTGCGCGAGTTGGTGGACCGGGAAGGACAGACGACAGTCATGGTCACCCACGACCCGGTGGCCGCCTCATACGCGGACCGTGTGGTCTTCCTGGTCGACGGCCGGGTCAACGGGGAACTGACGGCACCGTCCGCGGAGCGCGTCGCGGCGCACATGACGGCGCTGGAGCGTGTGCGGTGCTGATCCTCTCCTCCCTGCGGGCGCGCTGGGCCTCTCTGCTCGGGGCGTTCGTGGCCGTCGGGCTCGGGGTCGCCGTGATGGCGGCGATGGGGCTCGGGCTGGCCGCCGCCCTCGATCCGCCCGTGCGCGAGCCGCAGCGGTTCGCCTCCTCGCCGGTCGTGGTGGCGGGGCGGGACACGCTCACGGTGGAGGTGCGGCGGGGGCCGGGCACCGCGCACGTGTCGAAGAAGCTGGACCGTCCACACCCTGTGGACAGCCAACTCGTCCGGGAGCTTTGGAAGTTGGGCCCGGTTCGGCTGGACGGCTCGCGGCGGGACGCGGTCGGCGTCGACGCGTCCGCCGCGGCCGTGCGCGAGGTCGTCGGTGACCGCGCCCGTGTCCTCACCGGCGCGGACCGTCGGCTCGTCGACCCGGCGACCGAGCGGGACGCCGAGGCACTCGTCGGGGTCGACGCGCTGCTGGGCACGGCCGCCGGGGTGTCGGTGTTCGTGTCGGTGTTCGTGACGGCGTCGACGTTCGCCTTCGTGGTGGCGTTGCGGCGGCGGGAGTTCGGGCTCCTGCGGATGGCGGGGGCGACGCCCGGGCAGGTGCGCCGGCTCTTGCTCGGGGAGGCCCTGGCGGTGGGGGTCGTGGCCTCGGCGGCGGGGTGCGCCGCGGGGGGCCGGGGGGCGCCCTGGCTCGGGCGCGTACTGGTCGACGGCGGGGTGGCGCCGACGTGGTTCGCCGTGAGCGGGGCGGCGGCCTGGCCGTATCAAGTCGCTTTCTGGACAGGCGTGTCGGTGGCGTTCACCGGAGCGTTTGCGGCCTCGCGGCGGGCGGGGCGGATCGGTCCCGTGGAGGCGCTGCGCGAAGCGTCCGTCGACACGGACGTGATGCCGTGGTCGCGGCGCGCGATCGGCTGCGCCCTTCTTGCGGGCGGACTCGGGCTGCTGGCCTGGAAGTTGGGGTCGCAGCCCGCCGACCTGCTGAAGCGGAAGACGTACACGACCCAGCCGATGCTCCTGGTGACGGCCGTGGCCGCGCTCGCTCCGGTCCTGGTCCGTCCCGTCGTACGCCTGGTGCGGCTGCCGGGTGCGAGCGGGCTGCTGGTCCGTGCGAACGCGTCCGCCTCGGTACGGCGTACGGCCGCCGTGGCCGCTCCCGCCCTCGTGGTCGTCGCGCTGGCGGGCTCGCTGCTCGGCTCGGCGGCGACCGTGGCGGGGGCGAAGGCGACGGAGGCGCGTGAGCGGACGCACAGTCAGTTCGTCGTCACCGGGGACGCGTTGGGGGTGCCGCGGGTGAGCGGGGCCACGGTGTCCGCGACCGCGTCCACCGCCGTCTTCGTACGGGAGGAGGGGACCGCGCTCATCCGGTCCGACGCGCGGGCGGTACGCGACGTGGCGGCGTTCGCCGCCGTGTCCCGGCTTCCGGTGGTCGCGGGAGACGTACGCGATCTCGACGACCGCTCGATCGTCGTGAACGAGGAGTGGGAGCGGCACACCGTCGGCTCCTGGGTCGACGTATGGCTCGGCGACGGGCGGCCCGCGCGGCTGCGGATCGTCGCGGTGCTGGGGCGCGGTACGGGCGACAACGGGGCGTATGTCACCGCCGCGAACGGCGCCGGGGCCGGGGTCGACCGGCTGGAGGTGCGGGTCGCTCCCGGGACGGACCGGGCCGGCGTCGCTGCTGCCCTGCGTACGTCCGGCGGAACGGTCCGGACTACGTCCGCGTGGCTGGCCGCCACCCGGCCGGGCACCGGTCCCCAGACCCGCCTGGGACTCTTCGTGGTGCTCGGCATCGCGCTCGTGTACGCCGGGATCTCCCTCGCCGGAACGCTGTTGATGGCCACGACGGCGCGGGGGTCCGAACTGCGCTCGCTGCGGCTGGCGGGGGCCACGCGGGGGCAGGTGCTGCGGGTGGTGGCCGGGGAGGCGGTGCTGGGGGTCTGCGTCGGGGCGGGGCTCGGGGGCGTGGTCACCGGGGTGAACCTCGCGGGGGTGGCGGCGGCGCTTGGGCGGTTGTCGGCACCGGTGGGGGTGGTGGTGCCGTGGGAGGTGGTGGGCGGGTGTGTGGGGGTGTGTGTGGTGATCGGGGCGGGGGCTTCGGGGGTGGGGGCTTGGGGGCGGGGGCGGGGGTGAGGCGGTTGTGGGCGTCTCACGCTTTGGAAATGGGTCGCCGGGGAGGGCGGGCGCGTCGAGCATGGCGGCCATGGTCGACACATCCCTGTACGCAGCGTTTCTCGTCGCCGGCTTTGCGCTCTGTGTCACGCCGGGGCCCGACATGATGTTCATCGTGGCGATGGGCGGGCGGGGAGGGCCCGGGGCGGGGGTCATGGCCGCGCTGGGCGTGGCCTCCGCGATGCTGGTGCACGCGGTGGCCGCGATGCTCGGGCTGTCGGCGCTCTTCACGACGCTGCCGACGCTCTACCACGTGCTGCGCTGGGTGGGCGCCGCGTACCTCCTCTACCTCGCGGTGAAGGCGTTCCGGGATCGTGCGGTGCCCGTCGAGGCGGGCGGGGAGGCCGGGCCGGGGCGGTGGCGGGCGTTCTGGCAGGGGGCCGTCACCAATCTGCTCAACCCCAAGGTGATCCTCTTCAACATCGCGTTCCTGCCCCAGTTCGTGAACCCCGAACTGGGGCATGTGGCCGGGCAGTTCATGATCCTCGGCGTCACCATGGTGGTGATGGGCTTCGCGGTCGACGGATCGATCGGGCTGCTCTCCGGGCGGCTGTCGGCGCTGCTGCGGCGCAGTCGGCGGGTGGCCAGGGGCCTGAACCTCTTCAGCGGGACCGTGTTCACGGGGCTGGCCGTGCGCCTGGCGGCCTCGCCCCAGTAGCAGAAGAAGAGAGAACAGATGATGTCAACTTCGGGTTGACACCCCATGAGTGTCAACCTAACGTTGACACATGACCTCGAACTCAGCCGGCACGGCACGCGTACGCCTCGACGACCTCATCGAAGCCATCAAGACAGTGCACACCGACGCGCTCGACCAGCTCCAGGACGCGGTGATCGCCGCCGACCACCTGGGCGACGTGGCCGACCACCTGATCGGCCACTTCGTGGACCAGGCCCGGCGTTCGGGCGCGTCCTGGACGGACATCGGCAAGAGCATGGGCGTCACCCGGCAGGCCGCCCAGAAGCGCTTCGTCCCGAAGGCGGAGTCGGACCTCGACCCCAGCCAGGGCTTCGGCCGCTACACCCCGCGCGCCCGCCAGGCCGTCATGGCCGCGCACAACGAGGCGAAGGCCGCCCGCAACGCCGAGGGCCTGCCCGAGCACCTCGTGCTCGGGCTCCTCGCCGTCCCCGAGGCGCTCGCCGCGAAGGCGATCGTCGCGCAGGGCGTCACCCTGGACGCCGTACGCGAGGCCGCGACCGCAGCGCTCCCCCCGGCTGCCGACGAGGCCCCCGAACTCGTCCCGTACGGTCCCGCCGCCAAGAAGGCCCTGGAACTCACCTTCCGCGAGGCCCTGCGCCTCGGCCACAACTACATCGGCACCGAGCACATCCTGCTGGCCCTGCTGGAGCTCGAGAACGGCGAGGGCGTACTGAGCGGCCTCGGCGTCGACAAGTCCACGGCGGAGGCCGGGGTCGTGGAGATGCTGAAGGCCGTGGTGGCCGCGGGGAAAACCGAGGAGGTCTGAGGAGGAGGGCAGGAGGGGGCCTCGGCCTCCGGTTGCGGGGCGTTGTCAGACCTCCCTGCGAGACTCGGAACCATGACCGAGCGCTGGGCTCTCGCCCCGGCCGAGGACGGTGGTGCGCAGGTCGCCCCCCTCGGCCTCGGCGGGCTGCCCGCCGGGCCGGTCCTGCGGGAAGCCGACCTCGCCGAGGCCGTACGGTCCCGGCCCGAGGTGACCCGGTGGGTCTGGCGGTCGACGGCCGAGGTCTATCCGCGACTGCTCGCCGCGGGCGTGCGCGTCGAGCGGTGCTACGACATGGAGGACGCCGAGACCCTGCTGCTCGGCCACGAGGGGCGGCTCGGCGAACCCCGCTCCGCGGCCGCCGCCCTCGCCCGGCTGCGCGGCGGCCCCGTACCGCCCGACCCGCCCCAGCGCTCCGCCGAACCCGGCTCCCAGTCGTCCCTGTTCGAGCCGCGCCCCGTCCACGTGCCCCTGGAAGATCTCCTGGAGGTGTACGCGGACCAGCAGCGCCGGCACGACGCCACCGCGCACCCCGAGCGCATGCGGCTGCTGACCGCCTCCGAGTCGGCGGGGATGCTGCTCGCCGCCGAGATGAACCGGTCGGGGCTGCCGTGGAGCGCGGACGTGCACCGCGAGGTGCTGCACGAACTGCTCGGCGAGCGGTACGCGGGCGGCGAGCCCCGGCGGCTGGCCGAGCTCGCCGACGAGGTGTCGCAGGCGTTCGGCCGCCGGGTCCGCCCCGACCTCCCCGCCGACGTCATAAAAGCCTTCACCCAGGCCGGGATACGGATCAAGTCCACCCGGAGATGGGAGATCGAGACCCTCGACCACCCCGCCGTGAAGCCCCTGATCGAGTACAAGAAGCTGTACCGGATCTGGGTCGCCCACGGCTGGTCGTGGCTCCAGGACTGGGTGCGCGACGGACGCTTCCGGCCGGAGTACCTCGCGGGCGGGACGGTCACCGGGCGGTGGGTGACCAACGGTGGCGGTGCGCTGCAGATCCCGAAGGTGATCCGGCGCGCGGTGGTCGCCGACCCCGGCTGGCGGCTCGTGGTGGCCGACGCCGACCAGATGGAGCCGCGCGTGCTGGCCGCGATCTCGCGCGACCCCGGCCTGATGGAGGTCGCGGGCCGCGAAAGCGACCTGTACCAGTCCGTCTCGGACAAGGCGTTCTCCGGCGACCGCGCGCAGGCCAAGCTCGCCGTGCTCGGCGCGGTGTACGGACAGACCTCCGGGGACGGGCTGAAGAACCTGGCCGCGCTGCGCCGCCGCTTCCCCAAGGCCGTCGCCTACGTCGACGACGCGGCCCGCGCCGGTGAGGAGGGCCGTCTCGTGCGGACCTGGCTCGGGCGTACGTGTCCACCGGCGGCCGGTGCGTCCGACGCCGCCGGGGAGGAGGCGGGCATCCCGCAGGACGACCCCCTCGACGGCACCGAAACCGGCACCCAAACCGGGACCGAATCCGGGACCGGCAGTGACCAGGGGTGGGTGCCCGGGTACGCCTCTTCGAACACCCGCGCCCGCGGCCGTTTCGCCCGGAACTTCGTCGTCCAGGGCAGCGCCGCCGACTGGGCGCTGCTCGTGCTCGCCGCGCTCCGGCGCACCTGCGCGGGCCTCGAAGCCGAGCTGGTCTTCTTCCAGCACGACGAGGTGATCGTGCACTGTCCGGCCGAGGAGGCGGAGACCGTCGTCGCCGCGATCCGCGACGCCGCGGACCTGGCGGGCCGGCTGACGTTCGGCGAGACACCGGTCCGGTTCCCGTTCACGACGGCGGTGGTGGAGTGCTACGCGGACGCCAAGTGACTACTTCTCCGGTGTCCCCGCCAGCAGTTCCCGCAGCTCCCCCAGCACCGAGCTGTCCGTCCCGTCCAGTGCGGCGAGGGCCGACTCCCACAGCCCGTACGCCTCCTCCGTCCGGCCCTCCGCGTGCAGCAGCAGCCCCCGCTGGTGGCGGGCGAGCCCCGCGGTGTAGCGGTCGGCGCGCTGGTTGGCGCGGCACAGCAGCAGGTCGCATTCGCGGGCGGCCTGCTCGCGTTGCCCCACTCCGGACAGGGCCCGCACCAGCCCGAGCCGGGTCTGCGTCTCGCCGTGCCAGTCGCCGTGGGCGCCGAGGATGCGCAGGCTCTCCTCGAAGTGCGGTACGGCGGCGACCGGTTCGCCGAGGGTGAGGTGGGCGTAGCCGATGTTGCAGTGGGCGGAGTGCCGGATGATCACGTCGTCCAGCCGCTCGCCGAGCGCGAGGCTCCGCTTGTGGTGGTCGATGGCGACCCGCGGGTCGGTGTGCTCGTACAGGTTGCCGAGATGGCTGTAGGTGATGGCCTCGGTGTGCGGGTCGCCCAGCGTCCGGGAGAGTTCGAGGCTCTGCAGCAGCGCCTCGCTGGACTCGGCGTGGCGGCCGAGGCCTTCGAGGAGCATGCCCCGGTTGTTGAGCCCCCGGCGCACCCAGGACAGGACGCCGAGCCGCTGCCAGATGTGCAGTGCCTCGTCATTGAGTACGAGTGCCTCGCCCGCGCGGCCCGTCATGAAGTGCATTCCGGCCAGGTCGCCCAGCGCGTACGCCTCGGCGGCGGCGTCCCCGAGCCGCCGCGCCGCCCCGAGCGCGGCCCGTGTGAGCAGCTCCGTCTCGGCGACACGGCCCCGGCGCTGGAGGTAGGGGCCGAGCAGGCGCACCAGGAGGGGCACATAGGCGGACGAGTCCGCGTACCGCTCGACCAGCGCCACCACGTTCTCCAGCTCCGTGTCGCCCCAGGCGAAGGCCTCCTCGGCGGAGGCGAACGGCGGCGCGGCCGCGACGTCCGCCGTGTGCGCCGACGGCTGGGTGGTGGTCGGGCGGCTGCGGTCCTCGCGGTCGAGGCCCGGTTCGACGATCGCCGCGAGCGCGCGTGCGGCGACGCCGGTGTACCAGCGCAGGGCCTGCTCGGCGACGCACCCGCCCTCGCCTTGGGCCGGGGTCTCCTGACCGGCTTCCGCCGGGTTCGCGGCGCCCTGCGCCTCTGTGCTCCCCGCGATCTCCCGGGCGAAGTCGCGGACGAGGTCGTGGGGTGCGTAGCGGCCGTATGCCGTCTCCTCCAGGAGGGCGACGTCGACGAGGCGGTCGAGGGCGGCCTCGGCGCGGCGTTCGCCGGTGCCGGTGAGGCGGGCGAGGAGGGGCGCCCCGTACGCGGGGAGGTCGAGCGTGCCGATCCGGCGCAGGGCGAGCGCCGCGTCCCGGTCGGCCTCGCGCTCGGAGGCGTGCAGCGCGTCGTGCGCGACGGCGAGGGATCTGCGGACGCTCAGGTCGTCGTATTCGAGGTGGTGCAACCGGCCTTCGGTGGCGGTCAGTTGACCGGCGAGGACGTCCGGTGTGAGTGCCTGGCGGGCGGCCAGCCGGGCCGCGACGACCCGCAGGGCGAGCGGCAGCCGTCCCGTCAGTTCGACGAGGGGGTGGGTGCCGTCGAGGCCTTCACGGCGCCCGGAGACCGCGCGCAGCAGCGCCGCGCTGTCCTCGTCCGACAGCGGAGCGAGCGGGAAGCGGTGGGCGCCGTCCAGGGCGGTGAGCGGCGAGCGGCTCGTGACGATCACCGCGCACCCGGCGCCCGCGGGCAGCAGTGGCCGCACCTGCGCGGCGTTCGCGGCGTCGTCGAGAACCATCAGCGTGCGGGTGGGCGCGAGCATGGAGCGGAGCAACGCGGCCGCTGCGTCCGGGTGTTCGGGGATGCCGCGCGGCTCGGCACCGAGGTCGCGCAGCAGCGCGGCGAGCGCCTGGCCGGGGGTGAGCGGGGTCATGCCGGGCGTGGCGCCGTGCAGGTTGACGTACAGCTGGCCGTCGTCGAAGCGTTCCCTCAGCCCGTGGGCGACATGCAGGGCCAGCGCGCTCTTGCCGACGCCGGCCATGCCGCTGAGGACGGCCACGGCCGGGGCGGACGTCGCCGTCGACACCAGCCGTCGCAGTTCTTCGCGCAGGTCATCCCGGCCGGTGAAGTGGGCAGGTGGCGGCGGGAGTTGGGCGGGCCGGGGCGAGCGCTCGGGAGGAGTGCGCTGCCGGTGTCCGCGGCCTTCGGCGGCGGCGCCCCCCGGCTCCCCGGGTGCGGCCAGCCGCGCGTACTCCCCGCTGCCCTCCTCCTCGCCCGCCCGGAGGATCTCCAGATGTGCGTCGCGCACGGCGGGCCCGGGTTCGACGCCGAGTTCGTCGACGAGACGGGCCCGCAGATCGCGGTGGACGGCGAGGGCCTCGGCCTGGCGGCCGGTGCCGTGCAGGACGAGCATCAGCAGCCGGTGGAAGGACTCGCGGAGCGGATACTCGGCGACCAGGGCGGCCAACCCGGGTGCCAGAGCGGCCAGTCGACCGGCGCCGACGGAGGGGTCGCCCGCCTCGCCCGCGGCGGCCGCCGCCCCGGCGAGGTGCAGTTCGGCGTCGTAGCGCCACTCCAGTAGGAGCAGCCGCGCCTCCTCCAGGCGCTGGACGAGGGCGAGTCCGCCGCGCTCGGCCGGGACGCCGCTGAGCGGCGCTCCGCGCCACAGGGCGAGCGCCGCCGTGGACGCGCGCAGCGTCCGCTCCCGGTCGCGGTCGGCGTGCGCGGCGCGTGCGGTCATGACGTGGCGCTCGAAGACGCGGACGTCCAACTCGCCCTCGTCGACCCGCAGGAGGTACCCCGGCGGCACCGCCCGCAGCCGCTCCGTGCCGTCCTCGCCGAGCAGCCGTCGCAGCCGGGTCACGTGGTTGTGCAGGGATGCCTGTGCGGAGGCGGGCGGGGTGCCGCCCCACAGGGCGTCCTTGAGCGCGTCGACGGAGACGACGCGGCCGGGCTCCAGGAGCAGCGCGACGCACAGGGCGCGCACCTTGGCGCTGCGGATTGGCCGGATCTCGCCGTCGGCGTCGTACAGAACCGGCGGACCCAGCAGCCCGAACCGCAGCTCGTTCCGCATCGTGCCGCCCACTGCCTTTCCGCTCTTCGCGCGACCATCGGACGCCGACCGGGTGCCGCCGTTCGGCACCTTCACGCCGCATTTCGGCGGTTTTCTGCCGCCGGGCTCGCGACTCCTCGCGAAACCGTTGGCCTCATGTTAGCGATCCGTTGGTGTGGCCTGATGTGATCACTTCATCGGATCTGGCCCGACGGTGCGCGCGTATGACGCGTAACTCGGGGGAGTGTCGCCGCCGCGGCCGGATCCGGGGACGCAAGAGGGCCCCGGTCGTCGGAGGTGAACGACCGGGGCCCTTGTCCGTCCCTACGTCCCCGAGCGGCCCCCGCGGACGTGTCTCCACGGGCGGCGGCCAAAACCGGTGGGGATCAGATCACCGGCGGACGCCCCAGCCGGGTCAGCCGCCACACCGTGCGCCAGCGCATCGGACGCCGCTCCCCGCCCGAGGTGCGCAGCCCTTCCACGAACCCGCCGAACCAGGCGCGCAGCCCGCCGACGGACCGTGTCCGCAGCAGGGTCAGGGCGATCCAGACCGCCAGGTGCACCGGGATCAGCGGCAGCGGCAGCCGGCGGCGGACCAGCCAGACGCGGTTGCGTGCGGTCACCCGGTAGTAGATGGCGTGCCGGGCGGGCGAGGTCTTGGGGTGCTGGAGGAGCAGTTCGGGCGCGTAGAGGACGGTCCAGCCGGCGTCGGCGGCGCGCCAGGCCATGTCCGTCTCCTCGTGCGCGAAGAAGAACTCGGCGGGCCAGTCCCCGATTTCGGCGAGCATCGGCAGCGAGAAGGCGTGGCCGCCGCCGAGGAAGCCGGTCACGGGGCCGCCGCGCATCGGGTCCTTGGCGCCCACCCGGGGCACGTGCCGGCGCTGTGTCTCGCCGCTCTCGTCGGCGATCCGGAAGCCGACGATGCCGAGCCGCGGGTCCCCGGCGAACAGGTCCCGCACCCGCCGCAGCACATCGGCGTCGACGAGCAGCCCGTCGTCGTCCAGTTCGACGACGACGTCGACGTCCCCGAACTCGCGCAGCCGCCGCAGGGCGACGTTGCGTCCGCCCGGGCAGCCGAGGTTCTCGTCGACCTCGATGGTGGTGACCTCGCCGGGCAGGCCGAGCCGGTCGGCGAAGTCGGGCAGCGGGCAGCCGTTCCCGATGATCACGATCCGGGCGGGGGCGACGTCCTGCTTGGCCACGGAGGTGAGCAGCGCGTCCACCTCGGCGGGCCGATTCCCCATGGTCACCACGGCTACGGCGACCCTCGGCTCCGCCTGCGACACAACGCCCACCTCATTCCGGCCAACAACTGTGCCCGCGATGCTAGCCGTTCACCATGTGGGCGCCTCACGTACGCCGGTTCTCCCTCCGTCGTACGAACTTCAGGCCCGACCAGTCCTCCCCCAGTGCGGCCACCTTCACGTCGACGACGCCGAGAGGCAGGAACAGGTCCCGCAGGTCGTTCTCGGCGATGTCGCTGACGTGTCCGGCCGCCTTGCGGGGCCAGGCGATCCAGAGCACGGCCCGGTCGTCGAGCCCCTCGACCAGGGCAGGGGCCTCGGCGGCCAGCGCCTCCCGCTCGCGGTAGAAGGCCACAGTGACGTCTTCGCCCCGCGGCCCCGAGCCGGTGACCTCGCAGCCCTCCGGCAACCCCGGGATGTCCCAGCGGGGCGGGGCGTGCAGGAGGCCGACGCGGTGGCCGGGCTTGATGCCGATCTTCTTCGCGAGGGGCGTTGCGGAGTACCCGCCGCCGCCCGCTCCCCTGGCTGTGTCGACTCCGCTCATGGCCTCATCCTGACCCCGCTCTCCCCCGCCCGCCTCTCCCGTGGCGCACGCACCGGCCCCGGGCACGCAACCCAGCCCGCGCACCAGCCGTCTCACGAGCCGACCGGAGCACCAGAACACCCGTTCCCAGCCGAAGGGCGCGTCCGTTGAGCGACAACGACGACAAGGACGACATCGACATCGAGGGCCAGGGACTCTCCCGCAGGAGGGTCATGGTGTACGCGCTGGCGGCGACCACTCTGACGCTGGCCACCCCGGCGACGGCGGACGCGCTGCCCGCGGACGCCCTGCCCCGAGCGGCGGAAACTCCCGCGGTCAGCAGCGGTTCCTCCGGCGTGATCGTCGCGAACCGGGGCCGGGAGATGCTGGGCCTGGAGGTCACCGAGGCGAACAAGGTCGTCGTACGGCTGCCGCGGGCCGAGGTCGGGCAGGGCATCACGACCGCGGTCGCCATGATGATCGCCGAGGAGCTGGACGCCCGGCTGGCCGACGTCGAGATCCCGCTCGCCGACGCCGACCCGCGCCTGGAGAACCAGTTCACCGGCGGTTCGAGCTCGGTCAGTTCGCTGTACGACCCGGCCCGCAGGCTGGCCGCCACCGCACGCGCCCGGCTCGTCACCGCGGCGGCCCGGCAGTGGAAGGTGCCCGCGCGGACGCTGCGCACCCACGACACGACGGTGGTCGCCCCGGACGGCCGTACGGCCACCTTCGGGTCGCTGTCCGCGGCCGCCGCCCGCCTCCGCCACGCGGACGTGCCCGCCTGGCCGAAGCCGGCGAGCAGGCACACGGTGATCGGGCACCCGACGACCCGGATCGACGCCCGGGACATCGTCACCGGCAAGGCGACGTACGCCGGTGACCTGCACGTCGCCGGGGCGCTGCCGACCGTGGTGGCCCGTCCGCCGACGCTCGGCGGCAAGGTCTCCGCCCTCGACGCGGCGGCGGCCCGCGCGCTGCCCGGCGTCCGCGCGGTGGTGCGGGTTCCCGGGGGCGTGGCCGTGGTGGCGGAGTCCTTCCACCACGCCTTCCGGGCCAGGGACGCGCTGCGGATCACCTGGACGCCGGGCCCGCTCGCCGCCCTGTCGGACACCGCGATCCGCTCCAGGCTGCGGGCCGCCGTGCCGGATCTCGCCGCTCCGCCGCACGGTTCGCGGCAGGTGCAGGGCGAGTTCGAGTTCGCGTTCGTCAGCCATGCGCCGATGGAGGTGCTCACCGCGATCGCCGATGTCCGCGAACACCGGGCCGAGCTGTGGTTCTCCTCGCAGAGCCCTGGGTACGCGCAGGCGGAGATCGCGGCGACGGTCGGGCTGCCGGAGTCCGCGGTCAAGGTCCATGTGGTGCGCGGCGGCGGCTCGTTCGGGCGGCGGCTGAACCACGACGCCGCGCTCGAGGCCGCCCTCATATCGAAGAAGGCGCACCTCCCGGTCAAGCTGATGTGGAGCCGCAACGACGACATGCGGCACGGCCGGATGCGCCCGGCGAGCCACCACCTCATCCGGGCCAGCCACAAGGACGGCCGGGTGGTGGCGTTCGCCCACCACATGGCGTCGGTGAACGAGTCGGCCGGCAGCGGGGTCGCAACGACAGCCCGCCAACACCCCCGAGCCCCCAGGCCCGGCGCGGCCGCCCCGTTGCCGAGCAACGAGGGTCTCTACAACTTCGGCTCCGTCAAAGGCGACTGGGGCGGCATCGAGCTGGCGATGCCCCTCGGGGCCTGGCGTTCGGTGGACTCCGGTACGTCACGGACGGCGGAGGAGATCGTCGTCGACGAGGTCGCGCGCAGCCTGCGCAGGGACCCGGTCGCGTTCCGCCGTACGACGCTGCGCAGCAAGTCCGTCAGGGCGGTACTGGACAAGGTCGCCGCGGCGGGCCGCTGGGGCCGGGAGCTGCCCGCCGGGCACGGCCAGGGGGTCGCCGTGCACGAGGAGTACGGCTCCTGTGTGGCCGCGCTGGCCGAGATCGACGCGAGCGATCCGGCCCACCCCCGGGTGACGAGGGTGGTGATGGCGGCGGACGTCGGCACGGTCGTCAATCCGCGCGGCCTCGATGCCCAGCTCATGGGCGCGGCGATCGACGGCATCTCCACGATCCTGCGGGCGGGCCTGCACATCGACCGGGGTGCCGTTCGCGAGGGCAGCTTCTCCGACTTCCACTACGCGCGCCAGCGGCACAGCCCCTGGCACTTCGAGGCGCACCTCATGCCGTCCACCGAGGAGCCGGGCGGAGCAGGCGAGTTGGGCGTTCCCGCGGCGGCGGGCGCGGTCGCCAACGCCTACGCGCGGGCGACCGGAAGGAGTCCGCGCCGCTTCCCGCTCACGTTCTGACGCCTCCCGCTTCCTCACTCTTCCTACCCGGAGGGATTCCCATGCCCCGCCACACCTTCGTCCTCAACGGAGCGCCCGTCACCGTGGACGCGCCGCCGGACATGCCCCTGCTGTGGGTGCTGCGCGACAAGCTCGGCGTCACCGGCCCCAAGTACGGCTGCGGGGTGGGCGTCTGCCGGGCCTGCACGAGCCATCTGGACGGCGCCGAGATCCAGCCCTGTGTCGTCCCGGTCGCGGACTGCGCGGGCCGGAAGGTCACCACGATCGAGGGGCTGGCCGACGGCGACGACCTGCACCCGGTGCAACAGGCCTGGCTGGACTGCGACGTGGCCCAGTGCGGCTTCTGCCAGCCCGGCCAGATCATGGCCGCCGCGGCGCTGCTGCGCTCGACGCCGAAGCCGACCGACGCCGACATCGACCGCATCGAGAACGTCTGCCGCTGCGGGACCTACTCCCGCATCCGGGAGGCGATCAAGAAGGCTTCCGCGGCGAGTTGAGGCCGGATCCCGCGCGCACGCCGGTGAGGCGGCGGGCGGCGGCGAACAGCGGAAGCACGGCGGCGAGGGTGAGTTGGAGGGCGCAGCCGGTGACGAGGAGGGTCTCGGCGCCGGGGGCGTCGGCGGCCCAGGCGACCAGGCAGCCGATGTTGACCGCGGCCCAGCCGATGGTGGCGGTGGCGAGCCTGCCGGTGGGCTTGGGGTATTCGATGCGGCTGACCATGAGCCAGGCGACGCCGACCACCGCGATCAGGGTGACCTTGAAGGGCAGTTCGAGCAGGACGACGGAGACGACGGTGAGCGCGGCGAACGGGATCGGCATGCCCTGGAACATGCCGTCCTGCATCGTGGTGACGGAGAACCGCGCGAGCCTCAGCAGCCCGCCGAGCAGCACCGCGACGGCGGCCGCGACGACCAGCCGCAGCTGCGCGTCCTCGGTGACCAGCCCCCACACCAGGACGAAGTACGCCGGTGCGAGTCCGAAACTGACCAGGTCGGAGAGGTTGTCGAGTTCCGCGCCCATGCCGGAGCTGCGGAACCTGCGGGCGACCAGTCCGTCGCACAGGTCGAAGAGCGAAGCCATCAGGATGAGCATGACGGCCGTCGCCGCGCCCTGCCGCACCGAGCCGTCGCCGCCCCGGCCGTGTGTGAGGTACGGAACGAGAACGGCCGTGGTGATGAAGTAGATGGAGGCGAATCCGCAGACCGCGTTGCCGAGCGTCAGCACGTCGGCCGCCGAGAGCCGCGCGGGGGAGAACTCCCGGGCCGCGGCCTCGGGCTCCGTATCAGGCTCCGTATCGGGCACCGCCGTGGGCGCCGCTTCGTCCCGGGATGCCGGCGCCTCGGGTTCGGTAAGGGTCAAGGCACTCTCCTGCACGCGTGTCTGGCCGAGCATAGGCGCAGCATCATCGCAGAATCGCGATGCGTCCGGCAGCCGGGTCCGGTTTCCCGCCCGCACGCCCGGTCCGGTGTGCGGGCGGGTGCCGGCCGGGCTCGGCGGGCCGGGATCCCCGCGAAGCTGCCGCCCCTACTGCCGATCGCGGCCGTCCCGCGCTTTTAGCGTCAAGTCCCGTAGCACTTGGGCGACTTCGGAAGGGACACGCATGAACAACGGTCTTCGTAAGGCGGCTGCGGCCGCGGCTCTGGTCACCGGTCTCGTCGCGGGCAGCACCGTGACCGCCTCGGCCGCTCCCCGGTCCGAGCGGATCACCTCGCAGGAACAGCTCGCGGCGAGCATCGCCAAGGCAGTCGCCGCCGAGCAGGACAGCGGTACCGTCGCCGGCGGCCCCGTCATCGCCGGAATGGTGACCGCCTCCAACAGCGCGAGCCCGCTCCGGGCTCCCTGCTGACGGCGCGGAGGTGAGCACCGTGGACAGCTCGACCGACCTGGCCCCGGGCACGGGTCAGCAGACACTCGACTGGTGTCCCAGCGGCGAAGCGCAGCGCCCGGAGTCCGTGGTCCTCGGCGTGCGGTCCGGGGACGGCGGTGAGGTCGTGTACCTCGCCGATCCGGTACCCGCCGCCGACGTCCTGGGCAGCATCCCGGAAGGCATCGCCCCGAACCGGGTCCTGCGGTTCGCCTCGCACTGCGTGTCGGACTGTGCGAACCGGGTGGGTACGGCCTGTGGTCTGATCGAGCGCATACGGGCCGTGCCGGCGAAGGCGGCGGCCGGTGCCGTACCACGGTGCCACCTGCGCCCGCACTGCAAGTGGTGGAACCAGGTCGGCGTCGAGGGCTGCCACCGCTGCCCCGCCGTCGTCACCCTCAGCTCGGACGAGGACGAGCTGAACGCCCTGGTCGCGGATCCGAACACCACGCTGGACCAGTTGGAGAGCTGGATCGCCGCGGCCGAGGACTGAACCCCCCTCGCGCGGGCGCGACACAGGCCCCGGGCCGGACCATCCGGCACCGGGGCACTGCCCGTTGCCCTCCGCGCCCACACCCCACAGAACTCCCGACACCCGTGACGAAAGGACCGCTGCGGACATGGACAACTGGATACGGGACTTCCACCCCGCGCCCCAGGCCCCGGCGCGGCTGCTGGTGTTCCCGCACGCGGGCGGCGCGGCCGGCGCGTACCACGCCCTGTCGGCCGCGCTCGCGGGCCCGCTGGAGCCGTTGGTCGTGCAGTACCCGGGCCGGCACGACCGTTTCACGGAGCCGTTCGCCGAGCGCATCGACGACGTGGTGGACGCCGTACTGGACGCACTGCCCGCGGACCCGGCGGGCCGGCCGACGGCCCTGTTCGGGCACAGCATGGGCGCGGTCATGGCGTACGAGGCCGCGCGACGGCTCCAGGAGCGCGGCGAGACGCCCGCCGTGCTGTTCGTGTCGGGCCGCGAGGGCCCCTCGCTGCCCGCCGCGCTGCGGTGGCCGTCGGACCCCACGGACGCCGAACTGATCGCGGAGATGCGCCTGCTGGCCGGCACCGTGGACGAGCTGCTGACCGACCCGATGCTGCTGGAGCTGATCCTCCCGGCGCTGCGCGCGGACTACCGCATGCTGTTCACGCACACCCACCGGCCCGGCCCCCGGCTGCGCTGCCCGCTGGTGGCGCTGACCGGCGACGACGATCCCCGGGTCGCGGTGGGGGGCGTGGCGGCCTGGGAACGCGAGAGCGCGGCCTCGTTCACCGCGCATGTCCTGCCCGGCGGCCACTTCTACCTCGACGACCATCTGCCGTACGTCACCGAGGTGATCACGGCGGCCGTGTCGGGAGCCGTGACGGGCGCACACGGCTGACATACGGGCGGCGCGCGGGATCAGGGCTGGTCGTACCAGGCGAAAGCCGTGATGCGCCAGCCCTCAGGCGTGCGCACGAACTGGATGGTCTTGGTCCCGCCGCCCTCGAACGGGGCGCCGTCCAGGATCCCGGACTTGCGGTACTCGCCGAAGCGCGACGCGATGTCCCCCGATATCTCGGTCCGCTCGGACGTCTCCCACTCGGAGAACTCCACCAGCCGACCGTCGCTCAACAGCCGCTGCCGGGGCTCGATGAACTCCTCCACGCCGTACACCGTGAACGCGGGCCCGGCGCTGACGATCACCCCTGTGGGAAGCATCAGCCGCCTGATGCGTCCCACGTCGGCGGCCTTGCCGCCCCGGTTGTCGAAGGCACCGAAGAAGTCGGCGGTCACCGAGTCGATCTCGATCTTTGACATCGGGCGACGGTAGCACCGGGCCGGGTACGGCGCAGGGGCCGGCGGTTCGGGCGAACCGCCGGCCCCTGCGTGTGCCGCGCGGAACCGCTCACTCCGCCTCGAATTCGCTGAGCAGGGCGTCCAGGGACTCGTCGGGGTCGCGGCCGGCGACGATCTGGCGTGCCATCTCGTGGAGGGTGAGCTGTTCCAGGAAGAGGGTGAGGGGGACGTCGAGGTCGAAGTCGTCGCGCAGGCAGCCGACCAGGTGGACGGCGGTCAGGGAGTCCCCGCCGGCGGCGAAGTACGTCAACTCCGGGTCGTGGGAGGCATCCAGGCCGAGTGCGTCGGCCAGGAGGGCGCGGACGGACTGCTCCAGGTCGTCGCCGGGCACCTCCTGCTGCGCGGGGGCGGCGGGCTCCTGCCGCCGGGTGTCGAGGCCGAGGGCGCCGAAGCTCTCGCCCTCGAAGGGGTACGTCGGCAGGGCGGTCCGGCGGCCCTGACCCGGCCACGGCTTGTGCTCCTCGCGCAGCCAGGCCTCGCCGAGAGCGTTCAGTTCGTCGGCGCCGGCCGGGGTCGACATGGCGCGCCCTTCGGCCAGTTCGGCCAGCCGGGACGCCGCTTCCGCGTGGTCGGCTGCCAGGACGTAGGCGCGTACGGGCTGCGGGGTGCGGCCGAAGCGCAGGGTGTGCGCGGTGTCGGCGAGGGAGGGGGCGCCGGGGGCGCGCAGCGCGGTGGCGAGCCGGCCCGCGACGGCCCGCAGGGCCTCCTGGGTGCGGGCGGACAGCAGCAGGATCTCCGGGCCCGTCGCGGCCGGGGGGCGGGGAGACGCCGGCCGCTGCGGGGCCTGCTCCAGGACCACGTGGACGTTCGTGCCGCCGATGCCGACCGAGCTGACGCCGGCCCGGCGGGGGCCGCGCTCGGGCTGCGGCCACGGCCGGGCGCTGTCGACGACGTGGAACGGTGAGTCCTCCAGGGCGAGTTCGGGGTGCGGGCGGCCGGCACCGGCGGTGGGGGCCAGGGTGGCGTGCTCCAGCATGAGGACGGTCTTGATGAGTCCGGCGACGCCCGCGGCCGCGTCCAGGTGGCCGATGTTCGCCTTCACCGAGCCGAGGCCGATGGAGCCGGTGCCGAGCGCGCCCTTGAACGCGGCGGTCGCGGCGCTCGCCTCGATGCGGTCGCCGAGTTCGGTGGCCGTGCCGTGCGCCTCCACGTACTGGGCGTCGGCCGGGTCGAGGCCCGCCGCCGTCCAGGCCTCGACGACGGCGGCGGTCTGCTGGTCGACGCCGGGCGCGGTGAAGCCGACCCGGGCGGAGCCGTCGTTGGTGACGGCGCTGCCGCGGATGACGGCGCGCACCGGGTCGCCGTCGGCGAGCGCGTCGGCCAGCCGGCGCAGTACGACCACACCGACGCCGTTGCCGGGCACGGTGCCGCCAGACCGCTCGTCGAAGGGCCGGCAGCGGCCGTCGGGCGCGAAGATCCCGCCCTGGTAGTGGACGTATCCGCGCTTGCGCACGGTGTCCACGGCGACGCCCCCGGCCAGTGCGGTGTCGCAGTCGCCGAGCAGCAGGGCCTGCGCGGCGAGGTGTATCGCCGTGAGTGAGGTCGAGCAGGCCGTCTGCACGTTCAGGCTCGGGCCGTCCAGGCCGAGGCGGTAGGAGACCCAGGGCGCGAGGAACTCGCGGTCGGTGAGGATGCGCACCTGGAGCGCGCCGATCTGCGCGGCCAGCTTCGGGTCGGTCTGGGCGGCGAGCATGTGCTCGGTGACGCCGCCCCCGACGTAGACGCCGGTGCGGGGCGGCGCGTCGAGCGGATCGTGCCCGGCGTCCTCCAGTGCGGCCCAGGCGGTCTCCAGGAGCAGCCGGTGCTGCGGGTCGAGGACGGCGGCCTCGGCGCGGTTGAAGCCGAACAGGGCGGGGTCGAAGCGGTCGGCGCCGGCCAGGTATCCCTTGGAGGGGACGTAGTCACGGCCGCCGGTCTCGGCCGGATCGGCGCCGTCGGCGAGGAGTTCCTCCTCGGTGAAGTCGCTGATCGAGCAGACCCCGCCCACCAGGTTTTGCCAGTAGGCGTCGAGGTCGGGGGCGCCGGGGAAGCGGCCGCTCATGCCGATCACGGCGATGGCGGAGTCGAGGGTCTCTGACGTGTCGGTCGTGGTCTCGTTCATCGGGGCGTGCCTTTCCGGGAGCGGAGTCGTCGGGCGGCGGCGGTGCGCCGGGCGTGCCGTTCGGTGCCGCGTACGGCGGAGGTGTCGATGTCGTCGGGCGGGTCCTGGGCGCTCGTGGCCTGGTCGAGGCGGGCGGCGAGCGCGGCGACCGTGGGGTGGCGGAACAGGTCGATCAGCGAGAGTCCGCCGTCCGCACCGGCCTCGCGCAGGGCGACCAGCACCCGCAGCAGTCGGGTCGAATTGCCGCCCAGCTCGAAGAAGTTGTCGTGGGCGCCGACCCGGTCGACGGTGAGCACCCGCGCCCACGCGTCCGCCACCAGCCGCTCGGTGGCGGTGCCTGCCTCGGTCCAGGTCGCGTCCGGGGTGCGCCGGGTGACGGTGGGCTCGGGCAGCCGGGAGCGGTCGATCTTGCCGTTGCTGCTGAGCGGCAGCGCGTCGAGGCGGACGAACACCTCGGGCACCATGAAGGCGGGGAGCCCCGCGCCGAGGTGGGCGCGCAGCGCGGTGTCGTCGGGCGCGGCCCCGTCGCGTCCCACCACGTAGGCGACCAGCCGCTGTTCGGGGCCGGTGCCGCGTACGGCGGCCACGGCGATGACGACGTCCGGGTGGCGGGCGAGCAGCGACTCGATCTCGCCGAGTTCCAGGCGGACCCCGCGCAGCTTGACCTGGAGGTCGCTGCGGCCGAGGTAGGCCAGCGCGCCGTGCGCGTCGATCCGGCCGAGGTCGCCGCTGCGGTACATACGGGTGCCGGGGGCGCCGTACGGGTCGGCGACGAACCGTTCCGCGGTCAGGCCCGGTTGCTCGATGTAGCCGCGGGCGAGACCGGCGCCGGTGATGTAGATCTCGCCGGTGACACCGACGGGGACCGGGCGCAGCAGCTCGTCCAGGACGTAGAAGCGGGCTCCGGCGACGGACCGGCCGAGGACGACGGGGTCGCCGGGTTCGAGGTCGGCGGTGTGGGAGTAGACGGTGACCTCGCTGGGCCCGTAGGCGTTGACGATCCGCCGTCCGGGCTCGTGCAGCCGCGCGACGAGTTCGGGCGGGCAGGCCTCACCGCCGACCGCGAGGGTGCGCAGGTCGGGGAGTCGGCCGGTGATGTCGGGCAGCAGCATCGCGGCGGACGGCGGCAGGAACACGTAGGTGATGCGGGAGTCGCGCAGCCGGTGCAGCAGCGCCTCGCCGATCCGCTCGTCCTCCAGCGGCACGTGCAGTTCGGCGCCCGCGACCCAGGGGAAGAACAGGTCGGACACCGCGACGTCGAAGCCGAACGCCACGAACTGCAGCAC
Source organism: Streptomyces sp. NPDC005485 (assembly GCF_040606085.1). NCBI lineage: Bacteria > Bacillati > Actinomycetota > Actinomycetes > Kitasatosporales > Streptomycetaceae > Streptomyces > Streptomyces sp. NPDC005485. The sequence goes on from NZ_JBEXDZ010000056.1 coordinate 28,440, forward strand.
CCGGTCCTCGGCGGTCACCGGGAACGAGTGGCGGGCGCCCATCGTGAGGTTGACCAGCGCCCGGTGCTCGACGGCCACTCCCTTGGGGCGGCCGGTGGAGCCGGAGGTGAACAGCACGTAGGCGAGGTCGCAGGCGCCGGGTGCCGGGCCGTGCGGGACGGGTGGCGCCTCGGCGGGGTCGGGTCGGTCGACGCGCAGGCAGGGCACGCCGAGTTCCGCGGCCCGGTCGGCGGTGGCCTCGGAGGTCAGCAGCAGGGCGGTGCCGGAGCACTCGGTCATGTAGCGCAGGCGGTCGTGCGGGTGGGCCTGGTCGAGGGGGACGTAGGCGCCGCCCGCGCGCAGCACCGCGAGGGCGGCGACGCCCTGGTCCGCGGAGCGCGGCAGCAGCAGCCCGACACGGACGCCGGGCCGTACGCCGGCGGCGCGCAGTCGGGCCGCCAACGCGTCGGCTCGCGCGAGGAGTTCGCGGTAGCTGAGACGTGCGTCGCCGCACACCAGCGCCGTGGCTTCGGGGCGGGCGGCCGCCACGTCGGCGATCAGGTCGGGGACCAGGCGGTCGGGGGCGGCGGCGTCGGCGAGGCGGTCGTTCTGGGCGATCAGCAGCCGCCGCTCGTCGTGCGCCACCGCCTCCACGGCGGACAGCGGGGCGTCCGGGTCGTCGAGGAGGCCCTCCAGGAGGGTGGCGAAGGTGCCCGTCCAGCGTCGTACGGTCGCCGCCTCGAAGAGGTCGCTGCGGTAGATGAACTGGGCGGCCAGGTCCTCGCCCCACCGCTCCATGTGCAGGTGGAAGTCGAACTTCGCGGTGTCCAGGGTGAGTTCGACGCGCTCGGTGGTGGCGCCGGCCAGGTCAAGGGTGAGCGCGGTGTCGTCGTCGTAGGCGAACACGACCTGGACGACGGGGTCGTGGCCCGTCTCGCGGTCCGGGGCGAGTGCGTCGACGACCGCCTCGAACGGGGCGTCCTGGTAGGGGGCGGCGGCCGCCAGGGCGGCGCGGATCCGGCCGGTCAGCTCGCGCAGGGAGGGGTCGCCGCGCAGGTCCACGCGCAGGGCGAGGGTGTTGGCGAGCATGCCGACGGTCTGCTGGAGTTCGGGGCGCTCCCGGCCGGATGCCGGATAGCCGACGACGAGGTCGTCACGGCCGGTGAGTCGGGCCAGGAAGGCTGCGTAGACCGCGAACAGGGCCATGAACGGCGTGGCGCCGCAGGCGGTTGCCGTCTCGGCGAGCCGGGCCCGGGTGGCCGCCGCCAGCAGGAACCGCTCGCTGCCGCCGGCCGTCGAGCGCGCGCCGGTCCGCGGGCGGTCCGAGGGCAGTTCTACGGTGGCGGGTGCGCCGCGCAGCCGTCCCACCCAGTGCGCGACCGCCGGGCCGTACGCCCCCTCGGCGAGCCGCTCGCGCTGCCAGACGGCGAAGTCCGGGAACTGCAAAGGCAGTTCACGGGCGACGAGCTGTCCTCCCGCCTTCTCCTCCCGGTAGCCGGTGGCGAGGTCGTCCAGCATCACGCCCAGCGACCAGCCGTCGCAGACCAGGTGGTGGGCGACGAGCAGCACCCGGTGGGTGCCGTCGGCGACGGCGTACACGGTGCCGCGCAGCAGCGGTCCGGTCGCCGGGTCGAAGGGGCGGGCCGCCTCGGCCCGCATCCGCGCGTCCACCCGGTCCGCGGGCACCCCGCGCTCCACGGTGAGCGCGGCCCGTGCGGCGGCCCGGACGAGCTGGGTCTGGGTGCCGTCGGGGGCGGTGCGGAAGACCGTGCGCAGCGACTCGTGGCGGGCCACGAGCGCGTCCAGGGCGCGGGCGAACGCCGGGAGGTCGAAGGGTCCGCGTACGGCGAAGGCGGCGGGCACGTTGTACTGGGCCGTGCCCGGGTTCAGCTGGTCGAGGACGAGCAGCCGGCCCTGGGCGTCGGAGACGGGGAACTCGTACTCGTCACCGCCTTCGCCGGTCGCCTCGTACGCCGGATCGGGGCCGACGGCCGGGTCGATGAGGTCAAGTGTCTCGGTGGTCATCGGTCAGTCCCCCTGGAGGACGGTTTCGAGGACGGCGGCGATGCGGGCCGCGGGGTCCGGTCGGAGTACGTCGCTGTGCGTGCAGTCCAGTTCGTGCGTGTCGACCCCGGCGGTGCACGACCGCCAGGCCTCGGTCAGCTCCTCGGTGCTGGGCCACGCGTCGCGCGCCGCGGAGAACAGGGTCAGCCGCCCGTCGTACGGCGAAGGGCGCCAGCTGCGCGAGAGATGGATGTGATGGGTACCGGCGTCGGCCATGGCATGGAGCACCCGGTCGCCGAAGACACCCAGCGGGCTCCCGGCCCGCCGCACAAGGGCGAAGGCCTCGGCACGGGTGGGCGGCGGGGCGGACGGCCCAGCCGCCGGCGCCTTCGCCTGGGCGGGCGGCCCGGCAGGCGGCGTGGCAGCCTGCTCAGCAGGCGTGCCGACGGACGGCGCTCCGGACGCCGCGGCGGGGGACCCGGCAGGCAGCCCCGCCGACGACGCCTTCGCGTCGGTGCGCGACCCGGCAGGCGGCGCAGCCGTCGTCGGGGCGTGGCTGTTGAGGAGGATTCGTAGTACCTCTCGCTCGACGACGTCCGCCGGGAGGCGGGGGGTGCCGGGTGGGTGGGGCATGGAGTCCAGGACGGCCAGGAGGCGTACCTCCTGGCCGGCGCGGCGGAGGCGTACGGCGATCTCGTGTGCGATCGGGCCGCCGAAGGACTGTCCGACCAGGACGTACGGGCCGTGCGGCCGTACGGCGCGGATCCGTTCGGCGTATGCCTCGGCCAACTCCCCTACGCTGTCCGGCAGCCCGCTCGCGCCCTCGGTCAGCGCCTGGCTCTGCAGGACGTGCAGCGGCCGGTCGCGGTGGAGGTGCGGCAGCAGTCCGGTGAAGGACCAGCCGAGTCCGAGCCCGGGGTGCACCCCGAAGACGGGGATGCGGTCGCCCTCCGCCCGCAGGGTGAGGAGCGGGGCGAGGTGGTCCGCGGAGGCGGCCTCGGTTCCGCCGGGCCCCGGGCGGGTGACGGTGGCCGTCTCGTCGAGCCGGGCGGCGAGGGCCGCCGGTGTCGGCGCCGCGAACAGCGCGGCAGGCGGTACGGGCACCCCGAACGCGTTCTGCGCCTTCGAGACCAGCCGCAGCGCGGTCAGGGAATGCCCGCCGGCCGCGAAGAAGTCGGTGTCCGGGTCCACCGTAGGCATCCCGAGCACCTCCCCGAACAGGGCACACAGCTCCCCCTCACGGGCGCTGCGCGGCGCCCGGGCAACGGCGGGGCGGGCCATGGCCACCGGCTCGGGCAGCGCGGCCCGGTCGGTCTTGCCGTGCCGGGTGAGCGGTACGTGGTCGATGCGGGCCCAGACGGAGGGGATGAGGTGGGAGGGGAGGTGGTCGGCCGCGAACTCCCGTACGCGGGCGAGGGTTCGGTGCCAGACGTCGTCGGTTGGGCCGGCGGCCTCGTCCGGTACGAGCCACGCCGCGAGGCGCTTGCCGCCGGTGGCGTCCGGGCGGGGGGCCACGACGGCTCGGCGGATGCCGGGGCAGCCGGTGAGAACGGATTCGACCTCGGCGGGTTCGATGCGGAAGCCGCGGACCTTGAACTGATCGTCGGCGCGACCGGCGAAGTCCAGGGTGCCGTCGGGTGTCCAGCGGGCCAGGTCGCCGGTGCGGTACATACGGGTGCCGGGCGGCCCGTACGGGTCGGCGACGAACCGTTCGGCGCTCGCGGCGGGCCGCCCGAGGTAGCCGTGGGCGAGCCCGGTGCCCGCGAGGTACAGCTCCCCCGTGCCGCCGACGGGCACCGGTCGCAGCCGGGCGTCGAGGACGTGCGCGCGGGTGTTGTCCAGCGGGCGCCCGACGGGGACCCTGCCCGGGGCTTCGCCGGCGGTGTGGGCGGTGGCGAACACGGTCGCCTCCGTGGGGCCGTAGCCGTTGACGACGGTGATGCCCGGGCAGTGCTCCCGGATCCGGGCCACGGCCTCGGGGGCGAGGACGTCGCCCCCGGCCCACACCTCGCGCAGCCCGGCCGGTGCGTCGGGCGCGATCTCGGCGACGGTGCGCAGCAGTTCGGGGGTGAGGAGCAGGGCGGTGATCCGCCGCTCGGGGATCACGCGGCGCAGGACGGCGGGGGTGAGGGGCCCGGGCGGGGCGACGACGACCGTGCCGCCGTTCAGCAGCGGTATCCACACCTCGTACGTCGAGGAGTCGAAGGTGTACGGGGCGTGCAGCAGCACCCGCCCGTGCGCACCGCCCCGGAAGCGGGCGTCGGCGGCCAGCTCGACGACGGCCCGCTGCGGGACGACGACGCCCTTGGGTTCGCCGGTCGAGCCGGAGGTGTGGAGGACGCAGGCGGGTGACTCGGGGTGGGAGGGGGGCGGGGTGTGCTCCGCGGGGGCGGGGACGGGGCCGGGGGCCGGGTCCGGCTCGGCGACGTCCAGGAGACGTATGTGCTCCGGGAGTTGCCCCGGCCGGGGCTCGCTCCCCCGCTGTGTGAGCGCCACCCGGATCCCGGACTCCGCCGCCGTACGGGCCGGCCGGGCGGGCGGCTGGGCCGGGTCGAGCGGGAGCCAGCAGGCGCCGGCCTTGAGCACCGCCAGCTGGGCCACGACGACGGACGCGGAGCGCGGCAGGAGCAGGGCCACCGTGTCGCCGGGGGCCACGCCCGCCCGGGTCAGCCGGGCGGCAAGCGCGCCGGACGCCGCGTCCAGGCCGGCGTAGGTCAGGATCCCGCCGTCCCACTCGACAGCGGGGGCGTCCGGGGTCAGCGCGGCCCGGTCGGCGAAACGGCCGGTGACGGTGGCCGGTTCGGCGACGGGTCGAGCCGGTCCGGCGGCGAGGTCGAGCAGCAGTCGGCGCTCGTCGGGCGGCAGTACGTCGATGTCGTCCACCAACCGGCTTGGATCGCCCGCCAGTTGTTCCAGGGCCCGGCTCATGCGGGCGGTGACGGCCGAGGCGGCGGGGCCCCGGCGGCAGCCGACCGAGAGCAGCATCCGCTCACCGGCGACGACGGCGAGGGTGACGGGGTAGTGGGTCGAGTCGGTGACCCGGACCAGGTGCAGCTCGTCGGGGCCGGTGTCGTCCTCGGCGCGCTGCGGGAAGTTCTCGAAGGCGAGGACCGAGTCGAACAGCTCCCCGGCGCCGACCGCGCGCTGCACCGCGGCGAGGCGCGCGTGATGGTGGTCGACCAGGCCGGACTGCTCGCCCTGGAGGCGGACGAGCAGCTCCCCCGCGGTCTCGTCCGGCAGCAGCCGTACGCGCACCGGCAGTGTGTTGACGAACAGCCCGATCATGCTCTCCACGCCGGGCAGGTCGTGCGGGCGGCCGGAGACGACCGCGCCGAAGACCAGGTCACGGGAGCCGGTCATGCGGGCCAGCACCAGTGACCAGGCGGCCTGCACAAGGGTGTTGAGGGTCACGCCCACGTCGGCCGCCCGCCGGGTGAGCGCCGCGGTCAGGTCGGCGGGCAGCCGCACCTGGGCGCGGTCGAAGGAGGTATCCGCCCCCTCGGGGACGTCGTACGACGCGGGCGGGGCGAGCAGCGCGGGCCGCTCCAGGCCCTCCAGCGCCTCGGCCCACGCGGTCTCCGCCTTGTTCTGCCCCTCTTGGCCCTTTCGGCCCAGCCATGCCAGATAGTCGCGGTAGGGCGCGGCGGGCGGCAGCGGGCGGCCCGCGATCAGGGCGGCGAGGTCCTCCTCCAGGACCGGCATCGACCAGCCGTCGAGCAGGATGTGGTGGAAGGACAGCAGGAGTTCGGCGCCCGTGTCGTGGCGGGCGAACACCGCGCGCACCAGCGGCGGCCGGGCCGGGTCGAAGCGCCGGGCCGCGTCCTCGCGCAGCAGTTCCTCGGTCCGTGCGGCCGACTCGGCAGGGGCGAGACCGCTCAGGTCCGTCTCCCGCCACGGCACTTTGACCGCGCGCGGGATGATCTGCACGGGCCGGTCGAGCCGTTCGTGACGGAAGCAGGCGCGCAGGTTGGGGTGGCGCCCGAGGAGCTGGGTCACCGCGGCCCGTACCGCTGCCGGCTCGACGCCGGGGCCGAGCCGGAACCGGGCCTGGACCAGGTAGGGGTCGGGTCCGGCGGTGTCCTTGAGGGTGTGGAACAGCAGTCCTTCCTGCGCCGGGGAGAGGGGCAGGACGTCCACGACGTTTCCGCTCATCGGGCGCTCACCCCGTCCCCGGCGTCGAACTCGAAAGCTTCGTCACCGTCGAACCCGAAGTCGTCCTCCAGGGCCGTGAGTTGGTCCACGGTCAGGTCGACGAGCGGGAAGTCGGAGGGCGTGTGGCCGGAGTCCTCGCCGTCCGCGGAGTCCGCCACCAGGGCGGTGAGCTCCTCGATCCACAGCCGGGCCAGTTCGCCCGCCGCCGCCTCGGTGAACACGCCGTCCGCGTAGGAGAAGGTGGCTTCCAGGCGGAGTTCGCCGTCCGTCTCCCGGGCCAGGGCGTCGATCTCCAGGGCGTGCGCGAGCGGGACCGCGTCGGGGCCGGGGTCGAGCAGCCGGCCGCCCGCGGTGTCCCCGTCGGCGAACCGGCCCAGGTAGTTGAAGCGGACGTCGGGTGCGGTGAGCGCGGCCAGTTCGGGGCCCGCCTCGGGGTGGAGGTAGCGCAGCAGACCCCAGCCGAGGCCGCCGGACGGTACCGCCCGCAGCTGCTCCTTGACCCGCTTGAGCGCGTCGGTCGCCGTGCGCCCGTCCGTCGCGGCACCGGGGTCGAGCCGCACCGGGTACTGCGTGGTGAACCAGCCGACGGTCCCGGAGACGTCAATGGGCGCCGACAGCGCCTCGCGGCCGTGGCCCTCCAGATGCACGAGCAGCGCCGATCCGTTCCCGCGCCGGCGGACGGCCGCCCGCACCAGCGCGGTGAGCAGGACGGCGTCCGGACCGCAGTGGAAGGCTCCGGGAAGGGTGACGAGCGCGTTCCTGGTCAGTTCGGCGTCCAGCTCGACGGTGACGGTCGACCGGTGCGCACCGGCCCCGACCGCCTTGGCGATCCCTGCCCTTGTGTCGGCCAACTGCGCCTTCCACCAGGGCAGTTCATCGACCGCTCGGTGCGCCTCGGCAGGCAGCAGCCGCGCCCACCGGGTGAACGAGGCCGCCGAGGACCCGGCCGAAGCGGCGGACCCCCCGGCCCCGGTCTCCAGCGCCTTGGCCAGTTCCGGCCCCAGCACCCGCCACGACACCCCGTCCACCGCCAGGTGGTGCACGGTGAGCAGCAGCAGCCCGGCACGACGGGGGCCGGCGTCGAGCCAGACCGCCCGCAGCATCTCCCCCTGTTCCGGGTCGAGTACGGCGGTGCGCGCCAGCTCGGCGGCAGTCACGGCCGGTTCCGCGCTTTCGGGGACGGCAAGGCGCGAGGTGCGAGCAGCCGCGCCGCCGTCGCCGGGGCCCACCTCCAGCTCCCAGCCGCCGTGGTCGTGGCGCAGCAGCCGCAGGCGCAGGGCGGCATGCCGTTCGGCGAGGTCGCGCACGGCGGAGCGGATCCGCTCCAGGTCGGTGCCGGCCGGGACCGGAACCGCCATGGACTGGGTGAACGCGCCGAGCGGGCCGCCCTGTTCGCGCCACCAGTGCATGACCGGGGTGAGCGGGAGGCGCCCCTCGGCGATGTCGGGTTCGGCGTGCGGTTCGGGGGCGGACGGGCGGGCCAGGGCGGCCAGCCGGACGGGGGTGCGGGCGGTGAAGACGTCGCGCGGGGCGAGGACAAGACCGGCGGCCACCGCGCGGGCGGCGAGCTGGATGGCCATGATGCTGTCGCCGCCGAGCCGGAAGAAGTCGCCGTCCGCGTCGGTCCGCTCGACGCCGAGGACCTCCGCGAACAGCGCGCACAGCGTCCGCACGGGACCGGCGAGGGCGGCCGCGGAGGCGCTGCGACCGTTCGGCGCGGCGGCCGGGGTCCGGGGTGCGGGTGCGGGCAGGGCGGCCCGGTCGATCTTGCCGCGCGGTGTCAGCGGCAGGGCGCCGAGGACCACCACGTCGGCCGGGACGAACGCGGCGGGCAGCCGTTCGGCGGCGTACCCGAGCAGGGCGTCCGCGTCCAGGACGTGCCCGGCGACCGGGACGACGTACCCGACGAGCCGGCGCCTGCCGCCCGCTCCCTCGCGGACGACGACCACCGCCCGGCTGACGCCGGGGTGTTCGACGAGCGCGGCGGTGATCTCGGCGGGCTCGATGCGCAGGCCGCGCAGTTTCACCTGGTCGTCGGTGCGGCCCAGGTAGTGGGTGGTGCCGTCGTCGTCTCGCCAGGCGAGGTCGCCGGTGCGGTACATGCGGCTGCCGGGCGGCCCGTAGGGGTCGGCGACGAACCGTTCGGCGCTCTGGCCGGGCCGGTGCAGATAGCCGTCGGCGAGCGGCCCCGACAGGTAGAGCTCGCCGCGCACGCCGGGCGGCACCGGGCGCAGCCGCGCGTCGAGCAGGCGTACGTCCGCGCCGGCCACCGGGGTGCCCAGCGGCGGGGGTGTGCCGTCGGCGGCCAGCGGCCCGGAGAGGGTGGCGGCGACGGTGGCCTCGGTGGGCCCGTAGGCGTTGTGGAAGCGGCGTCCGCCGACCGCCCAGCGGGCCACCAGGTCCGCCGGGCAGGCCTCCGCACCGACGGCGAGGACCCGCAGGTCGGGGTAGGGCCCGTCGGGCACGGTCGCCAGCACGGACGGTGTCACCATCGCGCAGGACACGCGCCGCTGGGTGAGCACGCTCCCGAGGTCGGCGCCGACGAGGACCCCGTCGGGCGGCAGGACCAGCGTGCCGCCGGAGCCGAAGGCCATGCACAGGTCGGCGACCGAGATGTCGAAGGTGGGCGGGCCGAGTTGGAGCACCCTGCTGTCGGCCGCCAGGGCGAAGCGGCCGGCGAGGGTCTGCGCGAGCGCGGCGAGCCCGGAGTGCGGGACGACGACGCCCTTGGGTACGCCGGTCGAGCCGGAGGTGTGGATGACGTAGGCGGCGGTGGCCGGGTCCGGGTACGGGCCGTCGTACGGAGCGCCCTCGTCGGCGTCGTCCAGCACCAGCACCGGCACATCCGTCTCAGGAGGCGGGGACCCGGCCTCGGTGATCAGCAGCACGGGCCCGGCGTCGGCCAGGGCGCGGCGCAACCGCTCCGCGGGATGGTCGGGGTCGAGCGGCAGATAGGCGGCGCCGGTGCGCTGGACGGCCAGCGCGGCCACCGGCCAGTCGCTGCCGCGGCGCAGCGCGAGCGCGACGAGGTGCCCGGGTCCCGCGCCGCGCCGGGCGAGCTCGCCTGCCAACCGGTCGACGCGGGCGGCCAGTTGGGCGTACGTGAGGATCTGTGTGCCGGTGTCGAGGGCCGGTGCGTCGGGGGTGCGGGCGGCCTGGCGGGCCACCAGCTCGGGCAGGGAGGCGGGCGCGGGCGCGGCGGGTCCGGCCGAGGCGTCGAGCAGACGGTCACGCAGTGCGGCCGGGACCAGGTCGATGTCCCGTACGCGCAGGGCGGGTTCGGCGGTGATGCGCTGGAGAAGTTCGACGTAGCACTCGGCCCAGCGGGTCACCGCGTCGGGCGAGAAGGTGTCGGTACGGATCTCGAAGCTGCCGATCATGACGTCGCCGTCGTCCTTCACGACGCCGACGAGGTCGTGCTCGCCACCGGTGTGGATGCGCTCCGGCTCGGCGAACTCCCGTACCGCTGACACGCTGGGCTGCTGGTTGAGGTGCATGAACACCCACTGGAACAGTGGGGAGCGGCCGATGCTGCGCTCGGGAGCGGTGGCCGCGACGATCCGGCCGACCGGCAGGTCGGCGTTGGCCACGAGGTCCGGGAAGTCCGCGGCGAACGTCGTGAGCAGATCGGCGAACGCGCTGTCGGGGCGCACCCGCCAACGGGTCGGCACGGCGTTCATGACGTACCCGATGACCCGTTCCAGACCCTTGGCGGAACGGTTGGCGACCGGCGTGCCCAGGACCATGTCCTCGGCGCCGGTCACCCGGTGCGCGAGCACGGCGAACGCGGCCATCAGGACGACGTAGACGGTGGTGCCCGAGTTTCGGGCGAGGGCGCGGATCGCGGCCGCGGTGGGCGCGTCGAGACCGAACTCGACGTGCACGATGCCGTCGAGGTCCCGCTCGGGGTCGTCCGCGGCGGCGCCGTAGCCGGGGGCGGTGAGCGGTGCGGGCAGGTCGGCCAGGTAGCGGCGCCAGAAGTCCAGCCGCTCGCGGAAGACCCCGGCCTCCTCCAGCTCGCCCTGCCAGGAGGAGAAGTCGGCGTACTGCACGGCCGGCCGGGTCAGTCGCGGCGCGGTGCCCTCGCGCACGGCCCGGTAGGCCTCGGCGAACTCCGTCTGGAGCACGTCGAAGGACCACCAGTCGGCGATGACGTGGTGCACGCTCAGCATCAGCGTCGTACGGCGTTCGTCGACGCGCACGAAGCGGCCGCGCATCAGCCGGTCCTGCCCCAGGTCGAAGGGACGGCGCCGGAAGGTGTCGAAGGCCTGGCCGACCGTGGTGCCGGTGCCGCGCAGGTCCTCGCGTTCCAGGACGAACGCGCCGGTGTCGGGGAAGTCGACGTGCAGTTCGCCGTCCGGGCCTTCGGTGACGCGGGTGCGCAGGATGTCGTGGTGGCGTTGGATGAGGGAGAGCGCGGACTCCAGGTGGGCCGGATCGACGGGTTCGTCGAAGTGGTAGGCGCAGCACAGGTTGAGCGCCGGGGTGCCGGGATACAGCGACTCGTACACCCACAGGTCCTGCTGCGCGGGGCTGAGCCGCACGGGCCGGGCGGGGTCGCGCGGCGGGACGACTGCGGGTATCTCGCGGACGCGGCCGGTCTCCACCATGCGGCGCAGCAGCCGGACGCGCTGCTCGCCGCCCAGCGCGCTGAAGCGGTCGGCGAGGGAAGGGGCGGCGGACGGGCGGGCCTGGGGGCGCACGGACGCGGGCGGGCCGGTGGAAACGGGGGCGGTCATCGCAGGGCCTCTTTCAGCTCGGCCAGCTCGGCGAGCCGCCGCAGGCCGGTGAGTACGTCGTCGCGGCCGAGGCCGAAGTCGATGAAGCAGGCGATCTCGTCGACGCCCAGTTCCGCGAGGTCGGCGAGCATCTTGGCGCAGTGGCCGGGCGAGCCCAGCAGGCTGCCCCAGCTCAGATAGCGCTCGAACGCGAACTCGGCGAGCATCGCGGTCTTCTCCTCGGTGAGCGCGGCGGTGCCGGCATCCGCGGTGCGGTTGGCGGCGGTCTGGCGCAGGTAGGACGCGAGGTAGCTCTTGAGGGGGGCGGCGGCCAGGCGGCGTACCTCCGCGTCGTCGGCGCCGACGTAGGTGTGCGCCATGAGCGTCACGCGGCCGTGCGCGTCGGTGCCCCGCTGGTCGGGGGCGGCGGAGCAGGCGGCGCGGTAGCGGTCGATCTTGTCGGCGAGTTCGTCGCGGCTCTGTCCGACGGTCGCGCCGAGCACCCCGCAGCGCAGCCGGCCGGCCGCCTCCCAGGTCTCCGGGTTGCCGGAGGTGGTGATCCACAGCGGCAGGGTGTCCTGGACGGGGCGCGGCTGCGTCACGACGCTCACGGGCCGCCCGGTGCCGTCCGGGTACTCGGCGCTCTCGCCCGCCCACAGCGACCGCAGTGCGGGGACGGTGTCCATGGTGCGGGCGCGGCGGTCGGCGTAGATGCCGGGGGCGAGGGTGAAGTCGGTGGAGTGCCAGCCCGTCGCGACGGACAGGCCGACCCGGCCGTGCGAGAGGTTGTCGACGACCGCCCAGTCCTCGGCGACCTTCAGCGGATGGTGCAGCGGCAGGACGACGCTGCCCGCGCGGATACCGATCCGCTCGGTGGCGACGGCGAGGGCCGCGCCGAGCACCGGCGGGCTCGGGAAGACCTGCCCGACCTGCTGGAAGTGCCGTTCGGGCGTCCACAGGGCGTGGAAACCGAGCCGGTCGGCCTCGCGGGCCACGGTGAGGATGTCCTCGTAGGTCTGCTCGTGGCGGGTCTGGCCGGCGGTGGTGCTGTCCGCACCGAAGAACATCACGCTGAGGTCCACTGCCTGTCCTCCTGCTTCCTGTTGCCGCGGTGGGGTGTCGTGTGGGGTGTCTGCTGCTCGGGCCTGCGCGGGACGCGCGCCCGGCGGGGGATGGGGGCCGCGGTGGGTGCCGGGCCGGCGGCGGCCCGCTCCAGTTCGGCGGCGAGGGCGGCGACGGTGGGCGCGGCGAAGATCTGCGCCGCGGTCACCGGCCGGCCGTCGGTGCTCAGCCGGGCCGCGACCCGGACCGCGCGCAGCGAGTTGCCGCCGAGCGCGAAGAAGTCGTCGTGCCGGCCGACCTCGGGCAGGCCCAGTACGTCGCACCACACGGCGGCGGTGCGCTTCTCCTGGGCGGTGAGCGGCTCGCCGGGGGCGGCGGGCCGCGCGGGCCGCTCCCGGGCCGCGATCCGGTCGCCCGGGCCCGCCCGGCGGGGCGGCTCGGGCAGGGCCAGCCCGGAGACACGGGCGTCAGGGTCGGCGACGGCGGCTTCCAGGGCCTGGGGAAGCGCCTCGGCCAGCCAGTCGACGAAGGACTCCTCCAGGGTGTCGGCCCGGTACTCGAAGGTGAGGGTGAGACCGCCGGGCGCACCGTCCGGTCCTGTCGACTCCGAGACGTCCACGAGAAGTTCGAAGCGTGCGGCGCCGGTGCGCACCAGCTCGACGCCGCCCTCGGCGCCGGGCAGCGCGACCTCGGCGCGGGCGTTGTTCTGCAGCGCGAGCACCACGTCGGTGAACGGCTGCCGTCCGGGCAGCCGGACCGGGTTGAGCGCACCGACGACATGCTCGAACGGCACGTCCTGGTGGGCGAAGGCGCCGAGGTCGGCGTCCCGGACCCGGCGCAGCAGCTCGGCCGCGGTGGGGTCGCCGGACGCGTCGGTGCGCAGTGTCAGCAGGTTGACGAAGAACCCGACCACTTCCTCCACGCCGCTCTCCGCGGCGGCCCGGGCGGCGACGGGTGCGCCGATGGCCGTGTCCGGATCGGCCCCGGCCCGCACCAGCGCGGTGACCAGGGCGGCGTGCAGGGCCATGAAGAGCGTGGCGCCGCGGGTCCGCGCGAAGTCCACGAGCCGGGCGTGGGCCGCCGCGTCCAGCCGCCGTACGACGACGCCGGCGTCCGGGCCGGGTACGGCGGGCCGCTCCGGGCGGCGCGGCAGCAGCGGTCCGTCGACGGGCAGATTGGCCAACTGGTCTTTCCAGTAGGTGAGTTGCCTGGTGATCAGGGAGTAGGGGTCGGCCGGTGAGCCGAGCCGGTCGAGACGGCGGCGGGCGTGCTCCGCGTACGGGACGGGGAGCGGCGCGAGAGTGGTGCCGCCGAGGTCGGTGCCGCTGAGGCCGCTGCTCCGCGCCCGGGCCTCGTAGGCGCGTGACAGGTCGCCGAACAGCGGGCGCAGTGACCAGCCGTCGCCCGCGATGTGGTGCACCAGCACCAGCAGCGCGTGCTCGTCCGGGCGTTCCCGGACGGTGAAGAGGACGGCCCGCAGGGGGAGTTCGGTGCGCAGGTCGAAGCGACGGCGTGCCGCCTGCTCGACGCGGTCGTCCAACTCGGCCGCCCCGACGTGCAGATGGGCGAACGGCGGCCGGGCGTCCGGCCCGGTCAGCACCCGCCGTACGGGCACGCCGTCGGCCTCGTCGAAGAGGGTGCGCAGGACCTCGTGGCGGTCGGCGACATCGGCCAGCGCGTCGCTCAGGGCGACCGGGTCGAGGGCGCCGCGCAGCCGGACCAGCATCGGCAGGTTGTAGGCGGCGCCCGCACCGATCCGGTCCAGGAACCACAGGCGCTGCTCGGCATCGGAGACCGGCAGGGGGCCCGACGCCGACTCGGGTGCCCGCGGGGGCAGGGCGGCGGGTGCGCGGTCGACGTGCGGGGCGAGCCGGGCGGGGGTGCGCGCCTCGAAGAGCGTACGGATGTCGATCTCGACGCCGAACACCGAGCGGACCCGGCCCAGCAGACGGGCCGCCAGCAGGGAGTGGCCGCCGAGTTCGAAGAAGTCCTCGTCCGGGTCTGTCTCCCGGCCGGAGTCCAGGAGCTGGGAGAAGAGGGCGCACAGGGCGCGTACGGTGTCGCTCTCCACGGCAGGGGCGGAGGCTTTCTCCCCAGGCCCGCGTGCCGTGTCGACGGGCACGGGGAGGGCCGCGCGGTCGAGTTTGCCGCTCGGGGTGAGCGGGAGCGCGTCGAGGGCGACGAAGGCGGCGGGGACCAGGTAGTCGGCGAGGACCGTCTGCGCGTAGGTGCGCAACTCCTCGGCCGTGGGCGGCTGTTGGGTGTCGGCGCGCGGGACGACGTAGGCCGTGAGCCGGCGGTCCCCGGCCGGGTGGTCGTGCGCGACGACCGCGGCCCGGTCGATGCCGGGGTGCCGGGCGAGCACACTCTCCACCTCACCGGGCTCCACCCGGAAGCCCCGGATCTTGACCTGGCTGTCGGCCCGGCCGAGATACTCCAGCACACCGTCGGGGCGTCGGCGTACGAGGTCGCCGGTGCGGTAGAGGCGCTCGCCCGGGACAGGGGCCGCGGCGGGGGCCGGACCGGTGCCGGAGCCCGAGCGGGAGGCCGAGCCCCGACCTGAGCCGGCAGCCGACCCCGAACCCGAGCCGGGTCCGGAATCCGCAACGGAGGCCGAACGGGAGTCCGTGGCCGCGCCACGACCCTCGGCCGAGGCGGAGGCCGCAGGCGAGGCGGAGGCCGGGGGCGAGCTCGGATGCGTCTCACCGCCTCCCGCGACGAAGCGTTCCGCCGTCAGGCCGGGGCGGCCGCAGTACTCGCGGGCCAGGCCCGCGCCGGCCGCGTACAGCTCGCCCGGCTCGCCGTCCGGGACGGGGCGCAGGCCCTCGTCGAGGACGTACAGGCGCTTGCCGGCCAGCGGGCGGCCGATCGGCAGGGGTCCGCCGGTGTGCAGGTCCTCGGGGGTGATCGGGTGGACGGTGAGGAAGACCATGCACTCGACGGGACCGTAGCCGTTGCCGAGGCGCAGGTCCGGGCGGCGTTCGAGAGCGCGGGCCACGTGCGGGGGCGACAAGGCCTCGCCGCCGACGAGGAGTTCGCGCAGACCGGCGAGGGCGGTCGGGTACTCGTCGACGATCACGTTGAACAGCGACGAGGACAGGTACATGGACGTGACGCCGTGCTCGGCGACGAGCCGCGCCATCACGAACGGCTCGGGCCGGCGTCCGGGATGCAGGACGCAGGTGCCGCCGCTCATCAACGGACCCCACAGCTCCAGGGCGAACGCGTCCCAGGACAGCGGCGCGCACTGCAGCCATACGGCGCCGGGGCCGAAGGAGGCGAAGTCCTGGCCGGTGAGGGTGGCGACGACCGCCCGGTGCGGGGCGGCGATGCCCTTGGGGCGCCCGGTCGAGCCGGAGGTGAACATCACGCAGGCGAGGTCGTCGGGGTGGACCCGTACCGCGCCGGGCGGGAGCGGGGCCGCCGCCGGGGCGTCCTCGGGGTGCACCGGGCGGCCCTCGACCCCGTCGAGGGGGGTGTCGCGGCGGGCCACCACCGCGCCGACAGCCGCGTCGGCCGCCATGGCGCGCAGCCGCGCCGCCGGGAAGCCGGGGTCGAGGATCACATAGGCGGCGCCCGCCTTGAGGATGCCGAGGACGGTCACGACCAGCTCGGCGGAGCGCTCCAGGTACACGCCGACGGTGTCGCCGTGCCGTACGCCGTGCCCGGCGAGCAGACCGGCGAACCGGGCGGCCCGCGCATCGAGTTCGGCGTAGCTCAGGTGGTCGTCGCCGTCGATCAGGGCGGTGGCGTCCGGAAAGGCCCGCACCCGCTCCTCGACGAGCTCATGCACGCACTTCATGCCGGTCTCCTTCCTGAGTCGCTTCGGCCGCGGCTGCGGTTTCGGCTTCGGTTTCGGCTTCGTCATCCGTGGGGGTGTCCGCGTCCGCCAGCAGCACGTCGATGTCCCTGATCGATCGGCTGGCCAGCCCCCACACGGCGACCGCGATACCGGCGACGCCCGCGAGGAGGAACATCCCCGCCATGCCGCTGCCGGGCCCGTCGCCGAGGAGCGGGCCGAGGACGGTGAACAGTCCGCCGCCGTGCGCTGCGGCCGGCTCGAAGACGTGGTCGGCGAGCGGACCCGCGAGGCCGGTGGCGAGCGGGACGGAGATGTACCCGAGGAACATCACCGCGCCGAAGACCCGGCCCTGCCACTCCTGGGGGACCTTGGTCTGCACGATGGCGTGCATCTGGGAGTTGACGACGGTCGTCAGCAGCGCGCCGATCAGCACCGCGATCGACCAGGCGACGACACCGTCCGCGAACGCCATGCCCACCAGCGCGGACAGGCACATCCCGACGATGCCGAGCATCATGCCGCGGCCCCGGTTGCGCGGCCCTCCCCAGGCTGCCATCAGCACACCGCCCGCGACCCCGCCGACGCCGATCGCGGTGTTGACCGCGGCGAGCGCCGTGCTGTCCGCGCGCAGCAGCACCATGGGCTGGATGAGGGCGAAGCCGAAGACCATGACCAGGTTGACGACGCAGAAGTTGACGATCAGGTCGCGCAGGCTGGGCATCCGGAAGAGGTAACGCAGGCCTTCCCCGGCCTCGGCGGTGATCCGGCGGCGCGGCGCGCCCGGTTCCGGCTTCGGCGCGGGCCGGTCCCCGGTCAGCCGCACCAGCCGTACGCCGACCAGGGCGAAGGCGTAACTCACCAGGTCGATCAGGAGAGTCGGGCCGATTCCGCAGAAGGCGAGCAGGACCCCGCCGAGCGCGGGACCGCAGATGCCCGCGGCGCTCTTGGCGCCGGCCAGCAGGCCGTTGGCCCGGCCGAGTTGGTCCTTGCGAACGAGCAGCGGCACCGCCGAGGCGAGCGCCGGGAGCTGGAAGGCCGCGCAGGCGCCGAGCAGCACGGTGGCCGGGTAGATCTGCCACGACTGCAGCTGACCGAGGTAGTGGAGCAGCGCCAGCAGGCCCACCACGAGGAAGCCCCCGGCGTCCGCCAGCTGCATCGCCGACCGCTTGCGCATGCGATCGACGATTGCACCCGCAATGGGACTGAGGACGGCCTGCGGCAGTACGGCGCACAGGGACAGGACGGTGACGGCGCTCGCCCGCTCACCGGCGGACCAGACGTCGACGACGAAGGCGAACCGGACCGCGGCGCTGCCCACGAGCGAGACCGCCTGCCCCGACCAGACCAGCATGAGCGGCCCCATGCCGGCGAAGCGGCCGGGAGGTTCGACGGGTGGAGTTGCTGTCACTGCGCTGCCCCCAGGACGGTCGCATGCCAGTCGGATACGGGCCGTCGTGGTCCGTTTCCGAGTTCGATTGGGCGCCATGATGGGGCGGTCGATTCCCGACGCGTTCCCATCGCGAACGGCGGAACGGGAATTCGGCGGGAACGGAACGGGACGGGATCGGGACGCTCGCGCGCCACGGTCGCGAGGTCGTTGTCTGCAGAAGGAGTACTTCCGTGAAGCACACACGGGACCGTTCGCCGGATCGGGCGGAAGACCGGGCGGAGCTGTCGCACGCGCTCCATGACCTGTCCACCGTGGAGCGGTGGGCCGAGCGTGCGAACGGTGACGTCCCGGCCCCGCCGGACGTCGCCCAGGATCAGGAGGCCCCGCAGGGGCCCGAGTTCAGCGTCGAGACGGAGACGGTGAACGGCATGCACAGCGTGGCCCGTATCGCCGCGCATCCGGCGGATAGGGACGCCGTCGCGGGGGGCGGGGAGGCCGCTGCGGCGGGCGAGGAGGGCGCCGCGGTGGCGCTGGACGAGTCCGCGCGGGCCGCAGTGCGTTCCCTCGTCAGATCCCTGCTCGATCTGGCGGGCCATGAGTCGGGACCGGCCCGTACCCGGGTGGTCATGACCGCGGCGGGGCCGCGCGTGGTGGGCTGCAGCCTGGGCGAGTAACCACAGGTCAAAGGCGTTCCTGGGGCGATCCCGTGGGGGTTCCCGGGCCGTTCCCGCATGCGTTCCCGCGGGGCGGTAACGCACGGGGAACGGCCCGGGAACGGCCGCCAGCAACATCAGTGGTGTCGGGAAGCGGAAAACACCGCAAACTCCACAAACACCACTTAGGGGCGGACATCATGGGACGCAAGCTTGCTGGGTTCATCGGTCTCGTCGCGGCGACGCTGGTCCTCGGTCTCGGCGGTTCGGTCGAGGCGGGCGTCACCCAGATCCAGCAGGGCATGCAGCACCAGCTCGCCGACAGCCAGGGCCCCACGAGCGTCCTCGCCGACAGCCAGGGTCCGACCGTCGTCCTCGCCGACAGCCAGGGCCCCACGGTCATCGTCGCCGGCTGATCCCACCGCCTCGGCACACCGCCTCCGGCGCTCCGCTTCCCGACACACAGCACAGTGCCCCCGCCCGAACTCCCGGGCGGGGGCACTGTGCTGTGCGGTGCGATGTCCGTACCGTGCCGGTGCAGAATCGTTCCGGCATATGCGGCGAGCGATGTCAGCGCCGACGGCGGTCCACCGCGACCCCCAGCTTGGCGAAGAGCTCCTCGGCCTCGGCACGATGACGAGCGGCGGCGTCGGCATCCTCGGTACCGTCGGCGAGACCGGCCAGGGCGTAGGCCTCCTCGATGCGGTAGCTCATCCCGAAGGCGAGCTCGTGGGCGTGGGCGTGCAGGGCGAGCGCGGCCTGCCGGTCGCCCTGTCTGCGGCGCAGCCGGCCCACGATGTTCTCCACCTTGGCCCGGCGCAGCGGTGAGGCGTTGGCCGCGACCAGGCCGAGGGCCCGCTCGGCGAGATCGGGAACGCGGATCGGCCGGCCCAGATGCTCGTCCACGTCGGCCAGCAGAGCCAGCATCAGCGCCACGTCGCCCGGATCGCCCTCGTCCGCGGACAACTCCCGGGCCTTTTCCAGGCTGCGGGCGGCCTCCTCGTACTCACCAAGGCCGATCTGCGCGAAGGCGACGTCGGTGAGTGCGCTGAACACGCTCTCGAACTGGCCGAGTCCGCTGCGCAGCTCCACCGCGCGCAGGGCCGCCGCCTTGGCCTCCTCGTAGCGCCCCCACTGTTCGTAGAGCGTGCTGAGGAGGGTCAGACTGTCGGCCTCCGCGCGCGGAATGGCCAGCTCCCGTTCGTAGGCCGTGGCCCGTTCCAGGTGGACGAGGGCTTCGGGGAAGTTGCCGAGCAGGCTGTTGAACTGGCCGAGCGTGCTCTCGCTGTGCGCCTCGGTGTGCCGGTCGCCGAGCCGGGCGGCGACGTCGCGGCCGGCCCGGGCCGCCTCGAGTCCCTCGGTGAACCGGCCCAGCCGCCAGCAGGCGACCCCCAGGTTGGACAGGCTCATGCCAAGCAACGCGAGGTCACCGAGTCGTTGCGCCGCGGCCACCGAGACCCGGCCGAGCGCGCCGAACTCCTCCAGCTGTCCACGCGCGTTGAGCTGGAAGACGAGGTTGCGGGCGAGGCAGACCACGTACCGGTCCTGACCTCGCCGTTCCGCCAGGGTGACCGCCGCCAGCAACGCCGTCTGCTCCCGCGTGAACCAGTCCTGAGCACGTTCGGCGTCGCGCAGGTCCGGTAGTTCGGCGGTGGAGTGGTCGATGCCGGTGGGGCGGTGGCGGCGGCCGGGGTAGAGGACGTCGCAGGCCGTCTCGGTCGCCGTCAGGTAGTAGCCGAGCAGCCGCTCGACCGCGCTGCCGTCCTCGCCGGCGGTGTCGCCCGCCGGGTCGAAGAGGCTCTGCGCGAAGCTGCGGACCAGATCGTGGAAGGTGTAGAGGCCGATCTCCGGCTGCTGGACAAGATGGACGTCGAGGAGCCGTTCGAGAAGGTCCTCGGCGTCCCAGATGCCGGAGCCGAGCAGGGCGCCCGCCGCGTGGACGTTGATGTCGCCGCCCGGATGCAGGGCGAGGGTCCGGAACGCCGTACGGCACTCCTCGTCCAGGGCCTGGTACGACAGACGGAGGGTGGCGGAGACGCTGCGGGCGCCGGAGCTGAGCTCGTCGAGCCTGCGGGTCTCGTCGCGCAGACGTTCCGCCAAATACTGCAGGGTCCAGCGGGGCCGGTTGCGCAGCCGGGCGGTGGCGATCCGCAGGGCGAGCGGGAGGTGGTCGCAGAGCCGGGCGAGTTCGGCGGCGGCCTCGGGTTCGGCGGCGACGCGGGCGGCGCCGAGCGTCTCGGCGACCAGCGCGGCGCTCTCCCCGGGGGGCATCACGCCGATGGAGATCCACTGCGCGCCGTCGAGGTCCACCAGCCGGGCGCGGCTGGTGAGCAGGACCAGGCAGCCGGGGGAGACGGGCAGCAGGGGCTGGATCCCGTCCGCGTCGGCCGCGTTGTCGAGGAGGATCAGGAGCCGCTTCCCGGTCAAGGTCGCGCGCCACAGGGCGGTGCGCCCGGCCACCTCGTCGGGTATTCGGTCCCCGGGGATACCGAGCGCGCGCAGCAGGCTGTCGAGCGCGGTACCGGCGGAGACGGGCTGGTCGCCCGGGGTGTAGCCGCGCAGGTCGATGTGGAGCTGACCGTCCGGGTACTCGTCGGCGAGCCGGTGCGCGGCCCGTACGGCGAGGGAGGTCTTGCCGCTGCCGCCCATGCCGTCGATGGCCACGATCCGCGGCCCCTGCTCACTTCTCTCCGTGGCGCAGCGCAGCAGTTCGCCCAGCTCGCGGTCGCGTCCGGTGAAGTCCGCGAGGTCGTAGGGCAGGGTGCAGGGCGGCTCGGCCGGGAGCGGGGCCGGTGGCGGGGCGGGCGCGGCCACGGGGGGTCCGGCCAGCTCGGGGCTCTCGCGCAGGATCCCCTCGTACAGCCTGGTGAGCTGCGGGCCGGGGTCGACGCCCAGTTCCTCGACGAGGAGTTCACGGACCTTGCCGTACTCCTCCAGCGCCTCGGCCTGCCGCCCGGCGCGGTACAGGGCGATCATCAGCTGGCCGCGCAGGGTCTCGCGCAGCGGGTGCCGGCCGACCAGCTCCCGGAGATCCGGAATGACCTCGACGGCCTCACCGAGTGCGAGGCGCAGCTCCAGCATCTGTTCGGAGGCGGTCAGCCGCCGTTCCTCGATGCTGGTGGCGGCGGCGTCGATCACCGGGCCGCCCACGCCGGAAAGCACCGGGCCGCGCCACAACGCGAGGGCACCGCGCAGCGATTCAACGGCTTCGGTGAAACGGTTTTCGGCCACGGCCGCCTTGGCCGCCCGCACGAGAAGACCGAATTCGGACAGGTCGTTCTGGGATTCCTCGATCACTACGCGATAGCCGGGGCCCTCGGTCTGCAGGACTTCGGAACCGTCCGGGATACGTCTTCGCAGGTCCGCAACTGCCTTGCGGACCTGATGCGATGCGGTCGCCGGGGGGTCGTCGTCCCAAGCGGCCTCGACAAGCCGGGAAACCGGAAGAACCTTTCCCGGCTCCAGTAGCAAAGTGGCCAGAACCCGTTCCTGGATGACTCCGCCGAGTCTCAGCCTCGCCCCATTCGACCACCCCTCGATCGGACCGAGGATATTGAACCGAAGTTGTTCCCCTGCCGCCGTCGTCACCGACCGCTCCCCCTTCGACGCCGCGTCCCCACACAGCTCTGGCCTGGTCGGAGCTGATGGTAGCCGGATGCGTAACGGTGCGGTACTGCACCGGGAATCGTTCGGGAACCCCTTACCGGAAGCTCAACTCCGTCAGCGGGCCACCAGCCTCGCCGACAGGCTCGAAAGGGTGCGCACGCCGGGAAAATTCCGGCCGGACACGATCCGTTCCGGATGTCCCGGCAGCTCGGTCGCCTGCCCATACATTTCCACGACATTTGGGGACCAAGGAGACAACAATGAATTCCGAGTCTGCGCCCGGTCTCAGTCTCGCTCTTGATGGACTGCTGCAGAATGCACGGCGGCGGGCGGGCCTCACTCAGGAACAGCTCGCCGGGCTTTCCACGGTCAGCGTGCGCGCCATACGCGACCTGGAACAGGGCCGGGTGCGGAACCCTCGTAAAGAGACTCTCAAATTGCTGGCAAATGCCATGCGCATGAGCGATGCCCGCCGTGTCGAACTCGAACTCGCCGCCGACGCCCACTCGGCGGGGCGCGTATTCCAGTCCCTCTACAGCGCGGAGCTGGCCGCGCCGCCCACCCCACTGCGCCCGCTGGTCGGCCGGCGGGCCGAACTGGAGGCGCTCACCGGCCGGTTGGACGGACAGCACGACCGGCTGCTGACCCTGGTCGGCCTGCCCGGCGTGGGCAAGTCCCGGCTCGCGCAGGAGGCGGCTCTGCTGCTGCACACCCGCGACCGGATCCCCGTGCTGTGGGTCGCCCTGGACGAGGCACCCGGCACCGGCATCGAGCGCGGCCCGCAGTCCACGATGACCGACTGGGTCCGCTCGCTGATCCGCGACGGCGAGCGGTACGAGGAGCTGACCTCCGTCATCGGCTCCAAGCCCACCCTGATCGTGCTGGACGGCCACGACGCGTCACCGGCCGCCGGACCGGCGCTGCTGAACCTGCTGCGCGCCTGCGAGCGGCTGAAGATCATCATCACCACCCGGCAGGTCGGCCGGCCGCTGGGCGGACGCCTGCTGCCGCTGGCCCCGCTGCCCGCGCCCCTGCTCCCCGACACCGCGTCCGCCCGGCCGGGCGACACTCTCCTGCCGGGCCGCCCCGCCACCGAGCTGATGCTGTCCTACGTCAGCCACATGCGCCCCGACGTCCTGCCCACCGACGCCGTCACCGCCACCCTCGCCCACATCTGCCACTGCCTGGACGGCATTCCGCAGGCACTGGAGGCGGCCGCCTCCTGGCTGCTCCTCTACTCCCCCGAGCAGCTCCTCGACATCGCCCTGACCACCCCGCTCCTCCTGGTCGACGGGGTCACCCCGGAGACCGCGGAGAGCGGCGCGGCGCTCAGCGAACTGCTCGGCGCCGCCCTTGCCGGCCTGGACCCCCGCGCGGCCGACCTGCTGACCCGGCTCGCCGCGCTCCCCGACCCGTGGACGGTGGACGCCGCCACCCGCGCGAGCGCCGCGACGCTCGCCGAGACCGCCCGCGACGTGCACTGCCTGCTGCTGCGCGGTCTGATCCGCCAACTGCCCACCGAGCCGGGCGGACCCGTCGGGTTCGCCGTCCTCAACCTGGTCCGTGAACTGCTCCAGGACCACCGTCCCGCCACGGCGGACCTGGTCGGCGCCGCCGACTGAAAGACCGCACCAGCTCTTCAACCCCTCCTCCATGAAAGGCACTTCACCCATGCGCAACCTGATCTCCCTGGCCGACCTCACGCCCGCCGAGCTGGACCGGATCGTGCGGCGGGCCGCCTCCTTCGGCAAGGACGGCGTCGACCGCAGGTCCCTCGACGGCAAGCAGGTCGGCATCTACTTCGCCAAGTCCTCGACGCGCACGCGCAGTTCCTTCTGGAGCGGCGCCACCCGGCTGGGCGCCGACACCATCACGTACGGGCCGAACGAGCTCCAGCTCAGCACCGGCGAGACGGTGGAGGACACCTCGCGGGTGCTCGGGCAGTACCTGGACGCGCTCGTGGTGCGCACCAACGGCGACGTCGAGGAGATACGCCGGCTGGGCAGCAGCCCGGACCTCGCGGTCGTCAACGCGCTGAGCCTGGACGAGCACCCCACCCAGGCGATCGCCGACCTCGCCACGCTCACCGAGCGGTTCGGCTCGCTGGACGGGCTGCATCTGCTCGCCGTCGGCGAGGGCAACAGCTCCGGCGCCGCCCTCGCGCTGGCCACCGCCCTCACCCCCGGCCTGCGCCTGACCCTGCTGTGCCCGAGCGGCTACGAGGTGCCCAAGGACAAGCTGGACCTCGCCGACGAACTCGCGGGCGGCAAGGCGCAGGTGACCCAGGTCGCGAGTCTCGACGAGGTCGAGGGAGCGGCCGACGCGGTGTACACCAGCCGCTGGCAGACCATGGGTGTCCCCAAGGCGAACCCGAACTGGCTCGACGACTTCGCCGGGTTCCGGATCGACGACGCGTTCCTCGACCGCTTCGGCGGCCCCGACACCGTGTTTCTGCACGACCTTCCCGCGGTGCGCGGCCAGGAGGTCACCGACGCGGTGCTGGACGGCCCGCGCAGCATCGCCTGGCGGCAGGCGTACCACAAGATGACGGCCGCGATGGCTGTGCTGGAGTGGTGCGTGGTCGGTTCCGAGGGCTGACGGAAAACGCAGCAAGCAAAAGCACGCACAAACGCCTGACGGGCTGGATTCCTCCAGCCC
>NZ_JBEXDZ010000057.1:0-51073 GCF_040606085.1 Streptomyces sp. NPDC005485
ACCTTCTCGAAGCCCGAGTTGGGGTACAGGTACAGCCGGTACATGCTGGAGTACAGCGTTGTCAGCTGGTCCGTACTGCCCGACGCCGGCTAACCGAGCAGGCCGCCCACGAGGCCGGGCTGGCCGGAGGAGCTGCTGCCGCCGGACGAGCCACCGGTGGACGTGCCACCCGTGCCCCCGGAGGACGTCGGCCCCGCCGTCGTGCTGGGCGCCTGCTGGGCCGGCGACGACTGCTGCGGCGGTGCCTGGTTGGTGCCCTGGGTCTGGCTGGGACCACTGGTGGCCGTGCCGCCGGTCTCCCGGGCCGCGCCCGGTGTGGTCGTCGCGTCCGACGGGGCCGAGGAGGTGCTGCCCTGGGTGGGCGCCTCGGAGGCCGACGGGGAGGCCTTGTGGTGGCGCTTGCCGGGGGTCTCCGGCAGCGGGGAGCCCGGCAGTTCGTTGCGCGGGGCCTCGCCCGGTCCCGGGACGACGACCCGGTCGGCGTCGCGGACGGCTCCGCCGAGCAGCGAGCCGATGAGCAGCGTGAGCCCGACGACGATGGCCGCGACGAGCGCGCCGCGGCGCAGTACGCGTCGGCGCAGCTCCCAGATCTCGGCGCGCGGTCCGAGGGTGCGCCAGGCCTCGCCGGCGAGGCGTCCGTCGATGGAGTAGACGGGGGCGCCCGCGATGATCAGCGGCGACCAGGCGGCGAGGTAGATGATGTCGGGCGCGTCGTAGGCGGGGACCGTCTTCCAGCTGACGGTGACGATGAGCGCGGCGGAGAGCAGCGCGCCGACCACGGCGGCGACCCGCTGCCAGAGGCCGAGCACGGTCAGGACGCCGACGATGACCTGGAGGAAGGCGATGACGAGGCCGGCGCCGACGGGGTGCTGGAGCGCGAACTGCCGCAGTGGCTCGGCGACTTCCCACGGGTGCAGGGTGTTGAGCCACTTCATCATGGAGCCGCGCTTGCCGCCGTCGAAGTAGACGGGGTCGCAGAGCTTGCCCATGCCGGCGTAGATGGAGATGAAGCCGAGGAAGACCCTCAGCGGGAGCAGGACGACGCCGAGGTTCATCCGGCGGCCGGGGTAGTAGGCGTGCCGGACGGGGTCCGAGCCGTGTCGCTTGGCGGGCGCCTCCTCGCCGTCCTCGACGAGGTCGTCGTCCGCGAACTCCCCGTCCACGAACCCGGGTTCGTCGTACGTGCTGTCCACGCTGCGCATGTGCGGCAGCAGCCGGGTCTCGCCGGAGGCGGGTGGGCGCTGGCTGCCGACGACGGGCGTCTCCACCGTCTCGTCGGACACGTCGTCGACGCCGATGCGCGGGATGACCTGGGTCGCCCCGGCGTCACCGGTCGGGGGCTCGCCGTGGCGCAGGCTGGTGCCCCGCACGGCTTGCAGCAGGCGGTGGGCGCCGGTGTCGTCGGGCGCGGACTTGCCGCTCCAGACGACGGGTGCGCGCCGCCGCGCACCGGCACCGGGGGCGCCCGCTCTGCCGGCCGTACCGGCGACGGGGACGCGCGCGGCGTCCTCGGTGGAGCTCAAGTGCCTTGAGATGCGCGGGGACTGGCTCCGCGGCGTGGCGGCTAGCTGCACGCGGAAGCTCGCATGATTGACGATGACCTGCGCCGGATCGCTCGGCACCTTCACCATGCTCAGCGCGGGAGCGTCGTCGAATCCCGACGAGAGGTCCCCCGTGGGTGTGCGGGGTGTTCTGGTGTCCACACTCATCTAACCGAGTGACGTGTGTTTAGGACACTGCTTTGACCGGGCGGATCTGTCCGGACCGCGTCAAGGTCGTTCCGAACATCCCGAACATCCCGATCGCCCCACGAGGGTACGCCCTGAACCCCTGCTCAGACGCGGCGCCGCGACGCCTCGTACAGCACAACTCCCGCCGCGACACCGGCGTTCAGCGACTCCGCGCCACCGGGCATCGGAATCCGCACCCGGAAGTCGCAGGGCCCCTCCTGCCGGCCGCCCTCGCACGCTCCGCGGCTTCGGGACGGCTGCGCCGGACTCCGTCCGTCGGCCTCCGGCGGCCGCCCGCAGCACCTCAGACGCGACGACGCGACGCCTCGTACAACACAACCCCGGCCGCGACACCGGCGTTCAGCGACTCCGCGCCACCGGGCATCGGAATCCGCACCCGGAAGTCGCAGGTTTCGCCCACGAGTCGGGACAGGCCCTTGCCCTCGCTGCCGACGACGATGACGACCGGGCCGCCCAGGGCGGCCAGTTCGCCGATCTCGGACTCGCCGTCCGCGGCGAGGCCGACGATGGTGACACCGGCCTTCTTGTACGCCTCCAGGGCGCGCGTGAGGTTGGTGCAGCGTGCGACGGGCGTGCGGGCCGCCGTACCGGCGGACGACTTCCAGGCGCCGGCGGTCATGCCGGCGGCGCGCCGCTCGGGTACGACGACGCCGTGGCCGCCGAACGCGGAGACGGAGCGGACGACGGCGCCGAGGTTGCGCGGGTCGGTCACCCCGTCGAGGGCGACGATCAGCGGGTCCTCGCCCGCGTCGAACGCGGCGGCGACGAGGTCCTCGGGGTGCGCGTACTCGTACGGCGGGACCTGGAGGACCAGGCCCTGGTGGTTGAGTCCGTTGGTCATGCGGTCCAGCTCGGGGCGCGGGGCCTCCATGAGGTGGATGCCGCCGCGCTGGCCGACGAGCTGGAGCGCCTCGCGCACCCGCTCGTCGTTGTCGATGAACTGCTGCACGTACAGCGTCACCGCGGGCACGCCCTCGCGCAGCGCCTCGACGACGGGGTTGCGCCCGACGACCATCTCGGACGTGCCCTTGCCGCCGCGGCCGCGGGGCGCGGGGCGGCGCGCGGCCTGCTTCGCCTTGGCGTTCGCGATGCGGTTCGCCTTGTGCTTCTTGCGCATCTCGGCGGGCGGGGTCGGGCCCTTGCCCTCCAGGCCCTTGCGTCGCTGGCCGCCACTGCCGACCTGCGCGCCCTTCTTGCCGGACATGCGGCGGTTGTTAGCGGCCATGACCTACCTGTTCTGTGTTGAGCGTCGATATGTACCTGTGCGGACGCACGCGTGAATACGTACGTCAGTGCCAGTGTGCCGCCCGGAACGCCGGGCGGCACATCAGGCGGTGAACCGCTAGCGCGGCCCGAGCGTCCAGCGCGGTCCCTGCGGGCCGTCCTCGATGACGAGGCCCGACTGGTTGAGCTGGTCGCGGATGGCGTCGGCGGTGGCCCAGTCCTTGCGGCCGCGGGCCGCCTCGCGCTGCTGGAGCACCAGGCGTACGAGGGTGTCGACGACGCCGTGCAGGTCCTCGCCGCGGTCGCTCCCGTCGGCCCACTGGGGGTCGAGCGGGTCGAGGCCGAGGATGCCGAGCATGGCTCGGACCTCCGCCAGCCGTGCCACGGCGGCTTCCTTGTCGTCGGCCGCCAGGGCGCTGTTGCCCTGGCGGACCGTGGTGTGGATGACGGCGAGCGCCTGCGGGACGCCCAGGTCGTCGTCCATGGCCTCTGCGAAGGCGGGCGGCACCTCGGCCGAGGGCTCGACGGCTCCCCCGGCCTTCTCGACGACGCGCTGCACGAAGCCCTCGATGCGCGCGAACGCCGACTCGGCCTCGCGCAGGGCCTCTTCGCTGTACTCGATCATCGAGCGGTAGTGCGGGGTGCCGAGGTAGTACCGCAGCACGATGGGCCGCCAGTGCTTGACCATCTCGCTGACGAGGACCGAGTTCCCGAGGGACTTCGACATCTTCTCGCCGCTCATGGTGACCCAGGCGTTGTGCAGCCAGTACCTGGCGAACTCGTCGCCGTACGCCTTGGCCTGGGCGATCTCGTTCTCGTGGTGCGGGAAGATCAGGTCGAGTCCGCCGCCGTGGATGTCGAAGGCACTGCCCAGGTACTTGTGGGCCATGGCGGAGCATTCGAGGTGCCAGCCGGGGCGGCCGCGGCCCCACGGCGTCTCCCAGTCGGGCTCGCCGGGCTTGGACGCCTTCCACATGGCGAAGTCACGCGGGTCGCGCTTGCCTGCGACGCCCTCGTCGGGCTGGCGCAGGTCGTCGATGTCCTGGTTGGACAGCGCGAGGTAGCCGGGGAAGGACCGCACGTCGAAGTAGACGCTGCCGTCGGCCTCGTACGCGTGACCGCGTTCGATGAGGCCGCGCATCATCTCGATCATCTCGGGGACGTGGCCGGTGGCGCGCGGTTCGTACGTGGGCGGGAGGCATCCGAGGGCGTGGTAGCCGTCGTTGAAGGCCCGCTCGTTCTCGTAGCCGATCGACCACCAGGGGCGGCCCTGCTCGGTCGACTTGTTGATGATCTTGTCGTCGATGTCCGTGACGTTGCGGATGAACGTGACGTCGTAGCCGCGGTGGGTGAACCAGCGGCGCAGGATGTCGAAGTTGAGATACGAGCGGACGTGCCCGATGTGCGGTGCCGCCTGGACAGTGGCGCCACAGAGGTAGATCGAGACACAACCCGGTGTGAGCGGGGAGAAGTCACGAATCTGCCGGGCGCTGGTGTCGTACAGGCGAATGGTCACCACACCAGGGTAGTGGCCCCCGGGTAGTGCACCATGCCCCTTCCGGTACAAGAGGAACGCATTCGTGATCGCCGTGGGCCCGTCCGCCGTTTCAGGGCGAGAAACCCCGAGGCTCAGTCGAGCCGCACCACCAGCGCCGTGGCGACTGCCATCAACCCCTCGTCGCGCCCCGGGAAACCGAGCCCGTCGGTCGTGGCGCCGGAGACCGAGACCGGCGCCCCGGCCGCATCGGAGAGGACCTTCTGCGCCTCGTCACGACGCTTGCCGATCTTGGGGCGGGGTCCGACCACCTGGACGGCGACGTTGCCGATGGTGAAGCCGGCCTCGCGGACGATACGGGCGGCCTCGGCGAGGAGCGCGACCCCCGGCGCCCCGGCCCACTCGGGCCGCCCGGTGCCGAAGTGCTGCCCGAGGTCACCGAGTCCGGCGGCGGAGAACAGCGCGTTGCAGGCGGCGTGCGCGACGACGTCCGCGTCGGAGTGCCCGGCGAGGCCCGGTCCCTCGCCCTCCCACTTCAGGCCCGCGCACCACAGCTCGCGGCCCTCCTCGAAGGCGTGGATGTCGGTGCCGATGCCGACCTGCGGCAACGCCACCCGCGGCTCAGAAGCCATCGTTGAGCCTCCTGCGGGCGAGGACCGCCTCCGCGAGGACGAGGTCCAGCGGGCGGGTGACCTTGAAGGCCTCCTCGTGCCCGGGCACGACGACGACCTGGAGGCCGAGCTGCTCGACCATGCTCGCGTCGTCGGTGACGTTGTCGGTCACCGTCGCGTGGGCGCGCACGAGCGTGTCGCGGTCGAAGCCCTGCGGGGTCTGCACGGCCCGCAGCCGCGCCCGCTCCGGTGTCGCCACGACGGGCTCGGGCCCGCCCGGGACCGCCGCGGGCTCGACCTGCTTGACGGTGTCCGCGAGGGGCAGCGCCGGGACGACGGCGGGTGCCCCGTCCCGTACGGCCTCGATGACGGCGTCCACCGTGTCGACCGGCACCAGCGGCCGGGCGGCGTCGTGCACCAGCACGATGTCGTGGCCGGGCGGCAGTGCGTCGAGGCCGAGCTTCACGGACTCCTGGCGCGACTCCCCGCCGGGGACCACGAGGAAGTCGGTGCGCTCGGGCAGCGCGTGGGCGTCGAGCAGTGATTTGACCTCGGCCGCTCCGTCGGGCGGGGCCACGACGACGACCAGGGAGACCGCGCGGGACGCGGCCATGGCGCGCACCGCGTGGATGAGCATGGGGGTGCCATTCAGCGCGCGGAGCGCTTTGGGGGCGCCCGGACCGAGGCGCACGCCTCGTCCGGCGGCCGGAATCACGGCCGCGGTGCGAGCCCCCGCAGGCGAAGGGCGCGATTCGTCAGACATCGGTTCCTGTCAGGTTTGTGTACTCGGGCTGCGTGGGTATGGCCTCACCGAACGGGCGCTGGGCCTTGACCGGGGACCCTTCCGTGACCATCCGGTCAAGCCGAGCCGCCCGTCTCCCGGTACGTGTGCGAACGTATCCGGGCCGGTACGCGTCCGGCCACTTCCGGATACGAACATGCCGCAGCGCCCGGCGACAGCTAATGCGTCATCGGGCACCGCGGCATTTCATTGCGTCATCGCGCCGGTCTCCGTGGGCTCGCACCCTCGTGGGCCTGCGTCAGGACGCGAGAACCTCGTCGAGAAGAGCCTCGGCCTTGTCCTCGTTCGTGTTCTCCGCGAGGGCCAGCTCGCTCACCAGGATCTGGCGCGCCTTGGCCAGCATGCGCTTCTCACCTGCGGAGAGTCCGCGCTCGCGCTCACGACGCCACAGGTCACGCACGACTTCCGCGACCTTGATGACATCGCCGGAGGCGAGCTTCTCCAGATTTGCCTTGTAACGACGCGACCAGTTCGTGGGCTCCTCGGCGTACGGCGCGCGCAGCACCTCGAAGACCCGGTCCAGCCCGTCCTGACCGACCACATCACGTACGCCGACGAACTCCGCATTGTCCGCTGGCACACGCACCGTCAGGTCGCCCTGGGCGACCTTCAGCACCAAGTAGGTCTTGTCCACGCCTTTGATCTGGCGAGTTTCGATGGCCTCGATCAGCGCGGCCCCGTGATGGGGATAGACCACGGTGTCGCCAACCTTGAACGTCATGTGACAGGTACCCCTTCCGTGGCTATCCAGGGTAACACGGAAACTGCGTGTTCTGAATGGCGTTTTCGCAGGTCAGGGCATATCTCGGGGCTTGACAACCGCAACAGGAACGTGCTTCGGAGCGGGAGCGGAAGGGGGTATTCGCAGGTCGGAGCAGCTCTCCGGGCGACGAGAAACGCGTACGTTACACACACCAGAAGCCTCTGACCAGCGCCTGAACGTCCACTTTTGTCCCACTCCAGGAGTGCGACTTCCGCTACTCCGTTCGGTGACCGGAGCCGGGTACGAGACGAATCCGGAATTGATCACGGCCGTTGATGATCAATTTTCCGGACCGCCATGCATTCCTTACGCGCCCTTACGCATCCTTACCGGAAAATCCGCAGGCCGAAGTTGACTGTCGGCGCTTATGTGAATGGCGGACGGACAAGAGGCCGAAGTGGCTGATGGGCGATGTGGGAAGTGCGCGGTGAACACTTCACCGGGACGGCGCGACGTGGTCCGTACAAGCGGGTCCGAGCCCGTGGAGGCGTCCCTGAACTTCACCGGGGTCGCTCAGGGGGCTTCTGACGGATCAGCGCGGAAGAAGGAGCGGCGTTCGGTGCGTGCTCTCGGCGTGCCGGGCGGATGTCCTCGTAGCGGAGCCACTAGGGCTTTCGTCCGGTGCGGCGAGAGTGCGTGCCGGGCGTCGCGACGCCGCGAAGATCCGTCAGAAGCCCCCTAGGGGCGGGTCGGGTGCAGCGGTGCGGGAACGGCTCGGTAACCTAAGGCCGCTGACAGACCCTTAGGGCGGCTTTACAGCCGTACGGCCGCCCGGACCCCGTACCGCCCACGTTCTAGGAGTTGCCGCCGCCGTGAGCAGCAGCCTTCGACGCGGCGCTCTCGCCGCCGCCGCCATCGCGTTCTCGATCGCCTCGCTCGCCGCGTGCGCCGCCGGAAACGACGCCCAGACGCTTGAGGTGAAGCCGGACAACGCCGCGGTCACCGTCGGCGCCATCAAGCTCCAGAACGTCTCCGTGATCACGCAGCCGGACCTGGAGTCGACGGGCCCGGCCGTGATCACCGCGACCGTGTTCAACAACGGCACCACCGCGCAGACGCTGGACTCCATCACCATCGCCGGCACCGGCAAGACCGCCGAGCTCCACCCCGCCAAGGGCAAGGGCAAGCTGGTCGTCCCGGCCGGCGGCTCCATCGTCATCGGTGGCAAGGACAACGCCTCCGCGGTGCTCCCCAGCAGCCGTGAGGCCGTCAAGGACGGCAACGCGCAGAAGGTCACCTTCGGCTTCAGCGAGGCCGGTGACGTGAGCCTGCGGGCCTTCGTCGTGCCCTCCGACCGCTACTTCAAGACATGGGGCCCGACCGAGCTGCCGACGCAGCCGTCCGAGTCCGCGAGCCCGAAGCCGTCGGGTTCGGCGTCGGGTACGCCGACCGACGCGGCGTCGTCGAGCGCGACGGCCACGGCGACCTCCTCCGCCACCGCCACCGCCACGGAGTCCGCCGCTCAGTGACGTAGCCGTACAGAAGTCCAGACGTACGCATGCACGAAGGGCGGTACCCCTCCAGGGGTGCCGCCCTTCGTCGTGCCGTCGTGCCGCACGCGCGCGTGAGGATTGGTGGGCCGGCTTACGGCTCGAACTTGTATCCGAGACCACGCACCGTCACCAGGTACCGCGGGGCACCGGGGTCCGGCTCGATCTTGGCGCGCAGCCGCTTCACGTGGACATCGAGGGTCTTGGTGTCACCGACGTAGTCGGCGCCCCAGACCCGGTCGATGAGCTGCATACGGGTGAGCACGCGGCCCGCGTTGCGCAGCAGCATCTCCAGGAGGTCGAACTCCTTGAGGGGAAGGTCGACCTTGGAGCCGGAGACGGTGACCACGTGACGGTCGACGTCCATACGGACCGGGCCGGCCTCCAGCGCGGCCGGGGTGACCTCCTCCGGCTCCCCGCGGCGGCGCAGGACGGCCCGGATTCGGGCGACCAGTTCGCGCGAGGAGAAGGGCTTGGTGACGTAGTCGTCGGCTCCTATTTCGAGGCCCACGACCTTGTCGATCTCACTGTCCTTGGCGGTCACCATGATCACCGGGACGTTGGAGCGGCCGCGCAGCTGGCGGCAGACCTCCGTGCCGGGCAGGCCCGGCAGCATCAGGTCGAGCAGGACGAGGTCGGCGCCGTTGCGCTCGAACTCGTCCAGCCCGTCGGGCCCGGTGGTCGCGATGGCGACCTCGAAGCCCTCCTTGCGAAGCATGTACGACAGGGCGTCGGAGAAGGACTCCTCGTCCTCGACGACGAGCACACGGGTCACGGAAGGACCTCCGGGGCAGGGAGCGGTTCATACGGGGATGTGACGGTGGTCGTCCCGTCGGGCTGTGCGAGGTGGTGCCCGGTCTCGTCGTCTTCGTCGAGTCCGGGGATGTGGTCGGTCACGCGGTCGCGGGCCGCACTCGCCTCCGGCAGCCGCAGGGTGAACGTGGAGCCCTGTCCCTCGGAGCTCCACACCGTGACCTCCCCGCCGTGCGAGGCGGCCACGTGCTTGACGATCGCGAGACCCAGACCCGTACCGCCGGTCTGGCGGGAACGGGCCGGGTCGACGCGGTAGAAGCGCTCGAAGACGCGCTCCTTGTCCTTGTCCGAGATGCCGATGCCCTGGTCGGTCACGGCGATCTCGATCAGGTCTCCGCCGGGCGCCGTCACGCGGCGCGCGGCTATGCCCACCCTGGTGCGGGCGGGCGAGTAGTTGACGGCGTTCTCGACGAGGTTTCCGAGGGCGGCGGCCAGCTGGCCCCTGTTCCCCCAGAGGCTCAGGTCGGCGGGGCCTCCGGCGGCCATGGTGATCTGCTTGGTGCCTGCCTGGTGGCGGCACCGGTCGATCGCCTCGGCGACCAGTTCGTCGACGCGCACCGGTTCGGCGTCCTCAAGGGGGTCGTCGTTCTGCACCCTCGACAGGTCGATGAGCTCCTGGACGAGGTTGGTGAGCCGGGTGGCCTCTATCTGCATGCGTCCGGCGAAGCGCTCCACGGCCTCGGGGTCGTCCGAGGCGTCCATGACGGCCTCGGAGAGGAGGGAGAGCGCGCCGACGGGGGTCTTCAGCTCGTGGCTCACATTGGCGACGAAGTCGCGTCGTACGGCCTCGATGCGCCGGGCCTCGGTGAGGTCCTCGACGAGCAGGAGCACGAGCCGGGAGCCGAGCGGGGCGACGCGCGCGGAGACGGCGAGGGCCTCCCCGCGGCCGGTGCCGCGCCGCGGCAGGTCCAGCTCGACCTGCCGTATCTCCCCGTCGCGGCGGGTGTCGCGGGCCATCTTGACCATGGGCTCGACGGCGAGCTTCCCGCCGCGGACCAGCCCGAGGGCGTACGCGGCGGAGCTGGCCTTGACCACGGCGTCGGCCTCGTCGAGGACGACGGCCGAGGACCGGAGCACGGAGAGCACCGTGTCGACGCCCGGCGGAAGCACCGGGTCCGTGTGCAGAGAGGTGCGGGTGGGGCGTTTCTGGTCGCGTTCGCTCCAGCGGAACGCCAGCATGGCGATGACACCGGTGAGCACTCCGGCGATCGCTGCCGCTGCGGCGACCGCCGCGTTCACGTCCATGCATCCAGGTTAGGCATGTCGTCGCTCCTGGCCACAGCCATCCGGGTGCGACCTCGAACACTCGTCGCCCAGAGTTCACCTGGGAGCTAGGGATGG
Organism: Streptomyces sp. NPDC005485; assembly: GCF_040606085.1. NCBI lineage: Bacteria > Bacillati > Actinomycetota > Actinomycetes > Kitasatosporales > Streptomycetaceae > Streptomyces > Streptomyces sp. NPDC005485. The sequence continues at coordinate 10,291 of NZ_JBEXDZ010000057.1, forward strand.
TTCATTTGGGATGCCGGAAACGGACGCGTACAGGCCGGAACGTGGGAGCGTGGGGTTCACAGGGCCGGTTTTACGCCAGTCCGTGGCTCCCCGGAACCCCCCGAGGCACACGTATGAGAGGGACATCCTGATGCGGGACGCGTACCACGAGGAACTTGACTCGATCGGCGAGGGCCTGGTCGAGATGGCCCGGCTCGTCGGGTCGGCGATCGGGCGCGCCACGACGGCCATCCTCGACTCCGACCTGAAGCTGGCCGAGAGCGTCATCGCGGCCGACGACAAGGTCGACGACCTTCAGCACGACCTGGAGGCCCGGGCGATAGCCCTGCTGGCGCGCCAGCAGCCGGTGGCGACGGACCTGCGGATCGTCGTGACGTCGCTGCGCATGTCGGCCGACCTGGAGCGTTCGGGCGACCTGGCCCAGCACGTCGCGAAGCTGGCCCGGCTGCGCTTCCCGGAGCGCGCGATCCCGCACGACCTGCACGCCACCGTCCTGGAGATGGGCCAGCTCGCCCAGCGCCTGATGGCGAAGGCCGCCGAGGTCATCATCACCAAGGACGTCGACCTCGCTCTCCAGCTGGAGCAGGACGACGACGAGATGGACCTGCTGCACCGCACCCTCTTCCAGCACCTGCTGGACGACAAGTGGAAGCACGGCATCGAGACGGCGGTCGACGTCACCCTGCTCGGCCGCTACTACGAGCGCTTCGCCGACCACGCGGTGTCCGTCGCCAAGCGCGTCGTCTTCCTCGTGACCGGTGAGCACGCGGACGACATCCAGCCCGACATCCAGCCGGTGACGGGGGCGGAGGGGGCCTGACCGCACGCCCCCGGGGGCGCGGGCGAGCCTCCGTGCGCCGTTGATGCGCCCGAGGATCTGGGCATGCACTGGTCGCAGGCATCCGCCTTCGAGGAGGGACCCATGGCCGAATCCCCCACCACGACCGATCCGACGCAGGAACGCGAGTCGCAGCAGCCCGCCGAGATCAAGAGCCTCCCGCTCTTCGGCGCCTGCGGCTGCGGCTCGGGCTGCGGCTGCGGTTGCCAGTCCGGCAACCCGTGCCAGTGCGGCTGACGGCCCACGCCGTCGCACACCCCGTACGTCACATCTCGTACGTCACATCTCGTACGCCACATCTCGTACGCCACATCTCGTACGTCCCGTTCCGTACGACCACGAAGGGCCCCGGCACCGCGCCGGGGCCCTTCGTGGCGCGCGGCCCGTTCTCCCGTTCGCCGGTACGGCCGTACGGGCGCAGCATGGAGAGGACGGACCAGCCGAGGCCGTACGGAAGGAGGTGGGGAGACCATGACGCAGTTCATGGACGTCCACCACGGAATGGCGGGCATCACGGCCGAGCAGCTCATGCACGCGCACCAGGCCGACCTCGCCATCGAGAAGCAAGAGGGCGTGCACTTCGAGAAGGCCTGGGCGGATCCCGCCTCCGGCACTGTCTACTGCCTGTCCGAGGCGCCCTCGGCCGAAGCGGTTCAGCGCATCCACGAACGCGCGGGCCACAAGGCCGACGAGATCCACCCGGTACCGCTGTCGGTCTGAGACCGAGCGGGCGGAAACGTGGAGTGCTCCCCGGTTACCTGGTAGCGTCGACCCGGAAAGCGGGGAGCAGTCCCCGTTACCGGGGAGGGTGGGCATGGCGGACACGGCGCTGGTGTTGGGCGGGGGCGGGCTGACCGCGTACGCGTGGCAGGTCGGCGTACTGGCGGGGCTGGCCGAGGCCGGGGTGGACCTCAGCGGCGCGGACGTGCTCGCCGGCACCTCCGCCGGTTCGCTGCTCGCGGTGGAACTGGCCGACGGAGCGGCACCGGCTGACCTGTACGGGGTTCAGGTCAGCCGGAAGCGCGCCATGCTGGAGGTCGACTTCACCCTCGCCATGACGGTCAAGTACCTGTGGGCGGCGCTCGGTTCACGCGATCCGGAGACCGTGGTCAAGCGGCTGGGCAGGCTCGCGCTGAGCATGCGGGGCGTGCCGGAGACGGTGGTCTTCGACGCGATGCGCTCCCAACTGCCGGTTCCGGAGTGGCCCGAGCGGACCGTACGGATGTTCTCCGTGGACGCGCTCACCGGCAAGGCGGCCGGCTTCGACGCCGGCAGCGGGGTCGATCTGGTGCGGGCGATGGCGGCCAGCTGCGCACTGCCGCCGCTGTACCCGCCGATCACGATCGGGGCGGGCCGCTGGATCGACGGGGGCGCACGCTCCACGACCAACGCCGACCTCGTGACCGACTGCCGCCGGGTCGTCGTACTGGCCCCGATCCCCAAGAGCCCGGGCGCCAGTCCGGACGTCTGCGACCATGTCGCCTCCCTCACGGCGGGCGGCGCACTGGCCACCGCCCTCACCCCCGACCGGGAGGCCCGCCGCGCCTTCGGCCGCGACCCCCTGGACGCCTCCCGCATCCCCGGCGCGGCCCGCGCGGGCCTGCGCCAGGCGGCCGAACACGCCGACCGCATCCGCACGGTGTGGCACGGCTGACCCTGCCGTACTCGGCTCTACGTCCGGCCGGTCACGGGGGCGCAGTGGCGGTCAACTCGTCGACGAGCTGGGCGAATGCGAAGCAGGGGCTCACGAGTTCCCTTCCCCGGCCTCGGCCGGGACGTCGAGCGGCCGCAGGAAGCGGCGTTCGTAGCGCTTGATGCAGCGGGTCTCGCGAGCCAGCTCGAACGCTTCCTGGCACTCCGGGTCGGCCATGCTGTCCGTGCGGTACTGCTCGTACGCGGCCAGGCTGGGAAACGAGAACAGCGCGTAGGCGATGTCACTGTCGCCCTCGCTCGGCAGGAAGTAGCCGTGGTGCGTCCCACCGAACCGGTTCACGAGCCGCACCCACCGCCGCCCGTACTCCTCGAAGTCCGCAACCTTGTCGGCGTCGATCTCGTACTTGAGATGAATGGTGACCATGCCTCCATGATCCCGCAAGCCGGCCGTCAACAGCCGTGCCCGGTATGGACGTTGCTTCGAGCGCATGCCACGATGTCGCTTCTGTGCAGGCCTGATCATTGCCCAGGAGCGATCGGACCTCCACCCGGGCGCCCTCACCCCTCGAGCAGCTGTGGTCGGAGACCGCCCATGAAGAAGCAGATCGTGTTCACGCTCGCCACCGCCGCGTTGCTCATGGGCGCGACGACCACCTCGGCGAACGCGACCATCACCAAGGCCGGGGACTACGCCGTTTCCATTCACATCGGAACGGCCGAATTCTGCCGCGCCAACACCCTCAGCCAGGGCGGCGCGAACTCCGACATCAAGGGACAGTTCACCGCGTCCAACGGCGGCGCCTGCCAGGCCTGGCTGGAGCGCAAGCGCTACAACGACGACGGCAGCCTGCAGTACAACTGGACGAAGGTCTCGGACTACTACTTCCTGCAGAGCGGTGACCAACGGGAGACAGGCTGGCACTGGAACGGCGCCAACACCGGTTCCCGCGTCTGCGTCATCCTCACGAGCACCAGCGAGAAGGGCTGCTCCAACGGAATCTGGTAGACCGCGAAAATGCCCCCGCTCCGCGCCATGAGCGCAGGTCGGGGGCATGATCACAAAGGCTACTTTTTCTTGCCCTGGTTCTTGACCGCCTCGATCGCCGCCGCCGCGGCGTCCGGGTCGAGGTAGGTGCCGCCGGGGTTGAGGGGCTTGAAGTCGGCGTCCAGCTCGTAGGAGAGGGGGATGCCGGTGGGGATGTTCAGGCCCGCGATGTCGGCGTCGGAGATGCCGTCGAGGTGCTTGACGAGGGCGCGGAGGCTGTTGCCGTGGGCCGCGACCAGGACCGTACGGCCGGCCAGGAGGTCGGGGACGATGCCGTCGTACCAGTACGGAAGCATGCGGACGACGACGTCCTTGAGGCACTCCGTGCGCGGGCGCAGCTCCGGCGGGATCGACGCGTAGCGCGCGTCCTCGGACTGGGAGAACTCCGTGCCGTCCTCAAGGGCGGGCGGCGGGGTGTCGTACGAGCGGCGCCACAGCATGAACTGCTCCTCGCCGAACTCGGCGAGGGTCTGCGCCTTGTCCTTGCCCTGGAGGGCGCCGTAGTGGCGCTCGTTCAGGCGCCAGCTGCGGTGGACGGGGATCCAGTGGCGGTCGGCGGACTCCAGCGAGAGCTGGGCCGTGCGGATCGCGCGCTTCTGGAGGGACGTGTGGACCACGTCGGGCAGCAGGCCGGCGTCCTTGAGCAGCTCACCGCCGCGGACTGCCTCCTTCTCGCCCTTCTCGTTGAGATTGACGTCCACCCAGCCGGTGAACAGGTTCTTCGCGTTCCATTCGCTCTCGCCGTGGCGGAGGAGGATCAGCTTGTACGGTGCGTCGGCCATGAGGTCGAGCGTAATGGACCCCGCTGATCGCTCGCGCGTCCGCCCGAGGACCGGACAGTTGACGGCATCTGTTAATTGAGTGGCTCTCCAGTACCGACCCCTCGTAAGTTGTGCTCAGCGCTTGAGCCACTTACACAACTGCCTGACCGTGGGGGTCCCGTATGTCACTCGTCTCGCTGAGACGCGCCGCCCGCGAGACCGTTTCCGGGCTCCCTCGCGAGTTCTGGTGGCTGTGGACCAGCACCCTCGTCAACCGGCTGGGCGCGTTCGTCGCCACGTTCATGGCGCTCTACCTGACCCTCGACCGCGGGTACTCCGCCTCGTACGCCGGCCTCGTCGCCTCCCTCCACGGCCTGGGCGGCGTCGTCTCCTCGCTCGGCGCGGGTGTGATGACCGACAGGCTCGGCCGGCGGCCGACGCTGCTCATCGCGCAGTCGTCCACCGCCGTCTCGGTGGCCGTGCTCGGCTTCATGCACGACCCGGTCTCGATCGCGGCCGTCGCCTTCGTGGTGGGCATGGCGTCGAACGCCTCCCGGCCCGCCGTGCAGGCGATGATGGCCGACATCGTCCGCCCCGAGGACCGCGTCCGCGCGTTCTCCCTCAACTACTGGGCGATCAACCTCGGGTTCGCGATCTCCTCCATGGCGGCCGGGTTCATCGCCGAGTTCAGCTATCTGGCCGGGTTCATGATCGAGGCGGGCATGACCCTGGTCTGCGCGGTCGTCGTCTTCCTGAAGCTGCCGGAGTCGCGGCCGGTGCGCACGGCGACGGAGAAGGCCGCCGAAGAGGTCGGCCTGGGCACCGTGCTGCGCGACGGCCGCTTCATGAGCGTCGTCGGCCTGTCCTTCCTGGTCGCCGTCGTCTTCCAGCAGGGCTCGGTCGGTCTGCCCGTCGCCATGGGCACGGCCGGCTTCACCCCGGCCGACTACGGCCTCGCGATCGCGGTGAACGGCATCCTCATCGTCGCCCTGCAGATCCCGGTCACCCGGTTCATCGAGCACCGGGATCCGCGCCGCCTGCTCGTGATCTCGTCGATCCTCGCGGGCTACGGCTTCGGTCTCACCGCCTTCGCCGGGTCGGTCGGCGTCTTCGCCCTCACGGTGTGCGTGTGGACGCTGGCGGAGATCGTCAACGCCCCGACCCAGACCGGACTGGTCGTCCGCCTCTCCCCCGTCCACGGCCGCGGCCGCTACCAGGGCATGTACACCCTCTCCTGGTCCCTCGCCGCGCTCGTCGCCCCCCTGATGTCCGGCCTCGTCATCGACCGGTTCGGGGCCGAGTGGCTGTGGGGTCTGTGCGCGGTCGTCGGTACGGCGGCGGGACTCGGCTACGGGCTGCTGATGCGGGGGCTGCCGGTGGAGGAGCCGGCCGTCGAGGCGCCCGCGGCCGCGAAGCCCGAGGTCAGCGCCGTCTGACGGGCTCAGGGATGCATCCGTGAGCCCTTCACCACCTTGTCCACCGCGTTCCGCGGCCCGTACACGGCGAGCCCGACCAGGTCCAGCTCCCCGGTCGGGACGGCCCGTACGGCCGCCCGGTTGTCGCGGTCGTTGCCGGTGGTGAACAGGTCGGACGTGAACACGGCGCGCGGCACGGCCCGGGACAGGGCCCGGCTGTGGGCAGCCTTCAGCGTCTCCTTCGTGGCCTGCAGGACGACGACCGGCTGGCGGAACATCGAGAGGTAGGAGACGCCGTCGGCGTCCTCGTACGGCTCGCCGATCACCTCGGGGACGGCTGTCCCGAGGCCGCTGACGAGAAAAGCGGTCACATTGAGTCGCTGCCAGGGCTCCAGGTCCTCGCGGAGCAGGACGGCGATCTTGGTGTCGAAGCGAAGGGGTGCGGGCGTCGGGGTGCTCATGAGCTGAGACTGCCGAACGTCGTACGACACCGTCTTGTACGTTCTTTGCATGGCCGCTCAGCGCGAGGTCTCCGCCTGGCGCCCGCGCGTTCCGGGCGTCGTGGAGGTCTTCCACGCCCACTTCACGCAGTACGCGTACCCGATGCACGTCCACGAGGCGTGGACGCTGCTGATCGTCGACGACGGCGCCGTACGGTACGACCTGGACCGGCATGAGCACGGCACGCCGCACGACACGGTGTCGCTGCTGCCGCCGCACGTGCCGCACAACGGCTCCCCGGCGACCGAGGACGGCTTCCGCAAGCGGGTCCTCTACCTCGATGGCACGCACCTCGGCGAGGACCTCATCGGAGCCGCCGTGGACGGGCCCGACCTGCGGGACCCTGTCCTGCGGCAGCGGGTCGGCCGGTTGCACACCGCGCTCGCCCTTCCCGGGGACGAGCTGGAGGCCGAGAGCAGGCTGACGCTGATCGGGGAGCGGCTGCGCGGGCACCTGCGGCCCGGCGCCGTCCGCGCGGCCGCGCGCCCCGACCACGGCGTCGCCCACCGGCTGCGCGAACTCCTCGACGAGCGTGTCGTGGACGGCATCGGCCTGGACGAGGCGGCCCTGCTCCTGCACGCCCACCCCGCCCACCTGGTGCGGGCGTTCAGCGGCGCGTTCGGGATCGCGCCGCACCAGTACCTGATGTCACGGCGGGTGGACCGCGCCCGACGGCTGCTGCTGGAGGGCGGCCGCCCCGGCGAGGTGGCCGCCACGACCGGTTTCTACGACCAGTCCCATCTGACGCGGCACTTCAAGCGGTTGGTCGGGGTGTCCCCCGGGCGCTACCGGCTCAGCTCCCGCTGAGCCTCGTACAGATTGCGCGGCCGTACGACGTCCGTGGTGCCGTAGAGCTCCACGCGCGCGTGGAGGTCGCCGGAGAAGTCGGGGACGTCGATCTGGTCGAACTCCGTCACCTCGTTGAGGCCGACGGTGGCGGACCAGGGCGCGAGGCCGTCGATCTTCATCAGGCCCGCGCGGCCGTTGGTGACACGGACGTTCCAGTGGGTGAAGCGGGCGCCGAACAGCGGCCCCGCGCTGGCGTCCCCGCCGTGCCGGCCGTTGTTGTCGACGGTGATGTCCGTGCGGACGTTGGCGAACGGCATCCCGCGGTGCGAGTCGAAGGTGCCCATCCGCATGTCGCCGCGCGACCAGACGTTGTGGGAGGACAGGCCCTCCACGTTGATGCCGTGGAGCTGGGTTCCGGCGGGGGTGGGGACCGTGCGCTGCTCGATGGTGAAGTCCTCGACGAGGTTGTCGTGCGAGCCCTCGCGGCAGAAGTACGGGTGGTGGGAGCCGCGGCCGGCCACGCGGGTGCGACGCAGGGTGCAGGAGGAGGCGGCCACGAGTCCGAAGCCGTTGTCGACGTGCCGGACGGTGACGTCGTCCACCCAGCAGTCGTACGCGCACTGGAGCGCGACTCCGTTGTAGCCCTTGTCGAGGAGGTGCGGGGACTGCGGGGTCTCGACGGCCTCCAGGGTGAGGCCCTCGACGCCGGAGCCGGTCAGGGGTTCGACGTGGGTGGTCAGGCGCGGGTCCCACTCGGGGCGCACGTCGAGCGGCAGCGGACGTTCGAGGGTGACCTTTTTGCCCTGCACGCGCGCGATGCGCACCGGCCACTCGTAGGGGACGTAACTCGTGAGCTTCGTCTTGTCGTCCCAGTAGTACGCCTCGGGGCCCGGGCCGCCGCCCGCCATGTGCTCCAGGAGGGTGTGGTCCGCGTCGTCCGCGAGACGGAGCAGGACGAGCCGGCCCGCCTTCAGCCGTGAGGCGTCGGCGACGGTCACCGACCACGAGCCTCGGGTGGCCGGGCCGAGTGCCGTGAGCGTCTCCCACTCGTCGCGCTTGTTGCCGGTCCAGCCCTCGAAGGGCCATGCCTTCGCCTTGATGGCGGTGGTCAGGGAGTCCCAACGGGCGTTCGGGGCCAGCCAGATGAGGCCGCCCGCCCAGGACCAGGAGGACTTGTCGCCGCCGTAGCGGGAGCCGTAGACGCCGATCAGCTCGGTGAGGCTGCGGGTCGCGTGCAGCGTGGTGCGGGCGCTTCCGGCGCCGCGCAGGACGACGTTGTCGTATCCGATGCGGATCAGGCCGTCGATGCGGTAGGTGCCGGGCGGGATGAGAACCGTGCCACCGCCGGCCCTTCCGGCGGCAGCGATGGCACGGTTGATCGCGGGGGCGCAGTCCGTCGTGCCGTCCGCGACGGCTCCGTGGGCGCGGACGTCGGCGACGGCGGGGCGGCGGGGGAAGCGCGCCGCCCCGCCGCGGTAACCGGCCCGGCCGACATAGGGGATCTGCGGGTGAGTGAAGGGGGTGCGGGCGAACTCGTGCCAGAGGGCGGGGACTTGTCCCGCCGCCCCGGGCTCGGGTCTCTCGGTCCGCGTGGCGGCCGTCGCCGTGCCGCCGGTCGCGGCGGCGGCCGCCACGGCTATGGCGCCGCCGAGCAGGCCGCGTCTGCCGATACCCGCGCCCCGGTGCTCGTCCCCGTGTCTGTACTTCCCGGTCATGCCCGCACGCCCTTTCCAAGGAGGTGTATTTCCATGGATGTGAACGACGTTCAGATCTGCGTCGGCGGTGAGCATGCCACGGCGCCCGGGAGCCGGGAAGGGGGCGTGCAGCAGTTACTTAGTACGGACCTATATGGGCTGGGAAGTCAGCCAGTGGGGCGCTGGGTCAGATGCGTGAACGCGTCCAGGTTGCGTGTCGACTCACCGCGCGAGACCCGCCACGCGTACTCCTTGCGGATCGCGGACGCGAAACCGAGCTCCAGAAGGGTGTTGAAACTGCCGTCGGCGGCCTCCAGGACCGAGCCGAGCAGCCGGTCGATCTCCTCCGGGGTGACCGCGACCAGCGGCAGCTTGCCCACCAGGTACACGTCTCCGAGCCGGTCGACCGCGTAACTGACGCCGTAGAGCTTGAGATTGCGCTCCAGAAGCCAGCGCTGGACACCCTCTTCGTTCTCGTCGGGGTGGCGGATCACGAAGGCGTTCAGCGAGAGCGAGTGCCTGCCGACGATGAGGGAGACGGTCGTCGAGAGCTTGCGGGTACCGGGCAGCTTCACGACGTACGAACCGGGCCGCGGGCTCTCCCAGTCGAGCTCGGACTCCTTGAAAACCTGCTCGATGACCTGTCCGGCCCGCTGTACGTCAGCCATGGGGCGAGCGTACGTCAGGCCGAACGGTGCCGGTACGTCAGCCCGTACGGCCGGGCGCCGGGTCAGCCCAGGTGACTGCGGGCCCGGCGGCGGTGGGCCTGCATCGCCGCCGTGTACACGTCCGCCGTCGCGGCCGCGGACGTGTCCCAGCCGAAGGACTCCGCGTGCCGGGCGGCGGCGTCGCCCATCCGGGCCGGAAGCGTCGGGTCGTCCGCGAAATCACGCAGCACGCGCGCGTAGGCCGCGGGATCGTGCCCCTGCACCAGGAACCCGGTCTGCCGGTCGCGTACGGCGACGGGGAGGCCGCCGACGGAGGCGGCGAGCACCGGCGTACCGGCCGCCTGCGCCTCGATCGCCACCAGCCCGAACGACTCGTTGTACGACGGCATGACCAGCACCGAGGCGGCCCGGAACCAGTCCGCGAGCTGCTCCTGCCCGACCGGCGGCCGAAAGCGCACGACGTCCGCGATACCGAGCCGCGCGGCCAGCTTCTGCAGCCCCTCGGGCTTGGCGAGGCCGCTGCCGCTGGGTCCGCCGACGACAGGGACGACGATGTGCGAGCGCAGCTCGGGGCGCTCGTCGAGGAGGACGGCTACCGCGCGCAGCAGCACGTCGGGGGCCTTGAGCGGCTGTATGCGGCCGGCGAAGAGCGGGATCAGGGCGTCCTGCGGGAGGCCGAGACGGGCGCGGGCGGCGGCGCGGCCGTCGGCCGGGCGGAAGCGTTCCAGGTTCACGCCCGGGTGGACGACGGCGACCCGGCCGGGGTCGGCCTCGTAGTGGCGTACGAGTTCGTCGGCCTCTTCGGCGGTGTTCGCGATGAGGCGGTCGGCGGCGCGCACGATCTGGGTCTCGCCGATGACGCGGGCGGCGGGCTCGGGCGTGTCACCGTCGGCGAGCGCGGCGTTCTTGACCTTGGCCATGGTGTGCATGGCGTGCACGAGGGGCGCGCCCCAGCGTTCGGCGGCGAGCCAGCCGACGTGGCCGGAGAGCCAGTAGTGGGAGTGCACCAGGTCGTAGTAGCCGGGGCGATGGCCGGCCCAGGCCTGCATGACGCCGTGGGTGAAGGCGCACAGCTGCGCGGGCAGCTCCTCCTTGGCGAGGCCTTCGTAGGGGCCCGCGTCGATGTGCCGTACGAGGACTCCGGGTGCCAGCTCCACCGTCGGGGGGAGGCCACCGGTCGTCGCGCGCGTGAAGATCTCCACCTCGATGTTGATGGCGGCGAGCCGCTGGGCGAGCTCCACGATGTAGACGTTCATGCCACCCGCGTCGCCCGTGCCGGGCTGGTGCAGCGGCGAGGTGTGCACGGAGAGCATCGCGACGCGCCGGGGGCGCCGGTGGCCGACGGGGAGCCTCAGCCGTGAGGGTGCCGCCGGGGAGCGACGCCCGAGCCTGCTCACGTACTGGCTCACGTGGCGTTCCTCCTTGCTGCCTTACTGCGGGCATGCCGGTCGGGGGACGCACTGCGCCCTCCAAGACTCGGAACACCGGAGCGCTCCGCTCCATTTCCCGCTCGCCGCGCCTTCGCGCGTCTTTGCCGAATCATTACTGCAGGTAGCTCAACTGTTCGATGTCAGATTGCGTTCGTGTCGCCGTCGGCTCCGGCCGCCGGAGGGTTGTCCACAGGCCGGACCGGCCGTCGCCGAAGCCGCCTACTCTCGTACGCATGACAACCCGCGCAGCGTCCCGGCCCGTGGGAACGGTGACGCGCGGGACGACGAACCCCAACCGCCTGCGCCGCATGGACCGCTGGATCACGGCCGTGCACGGCGCCGAACTTCGCAGGTCGCACGACCCGGTCGCGGTCGACCTCGGCTACGGCGCGGCGCCCTGGACGGCCGTCGAGCTGCTCCAGCGGCTGCGGACGGCGGCACCCCGCGTCCGCGTGGTCGGCGTGGAGATCGAGCCGGCCCGGGTCGCCGCCGCGCGGCCGTACGAACGCGAGGGGCTCGTCTTCCGGCACGGCGGCTTCGAAGTCCCGGTGCAGGGGCGGCCGTCGCTGATCCGCGCGGCGAACGTGCTGCGCCAGTACGACGAGGAGCAGGTGGCCGCGGTCTGGGAGCGGCTGTGCGCCCGGCTCGCCCCGGCGGGACCGGGCGGTCGGGGCGGACTGCTCGTCGAGGGGACCTGCGACGAGATCGGGCGTCGGCACGTGTGGGTCGCGCTCGGCCCGGAGGGTCCGCGCACCGTCACCTTCGCCACCCGGCTCGGCTCCCTGGACCGCCCGTCCGACCTGGCCGAACGCCTGCCGAAGGCGCTGATCCACCGGAACATACCGGGCGAGCCGGTGCACGCGTTCCTGCGTGACTTCGACCGCGCCTGGGCCGCCGCCGCGCCCTACGCCTCGTACGGCGCACGGCAGCGCTGGATAAGGGCGGTCCGTGACCTGAGGGCCGACTGGCCGGTGGCGGACGGGGTGTCGCGCTGGCGGCAGGGCGAAGTCACGGTGGCGTGGGCGGCGTTGGCCCCGAAGGGCTGACCTGCGGGGAACGTTCCGCGTGAGTCCTTCGTCACACAGGTGGGGAGATCGCGTTGAGGGGGCGCGAAGGGGGGAAGGGAGTTCCTGGCCGCCTCTGTACCGCCTCTGTCGCATTGTGCGACGGCATGGCACGATCCCCCAGACGTCCGTAAGTTACTGACGGTAAATCAGTTTGGGGGCGGAGTAATGGGATCCGGCAAGCAGAGCCTGACCATGGCGGCCATGGCCCTGGCCTGCGCCTGCGCGGTGCTGGCGGCACCGGGCACGGCGTATGCGAATCCTGCGTCGCACGCGGCGCGGACCCCGAATCCGGCGCCGACGCCCACACCGGCTCCCTCTTCGAGCACCACTCCAACGCCCCAGAGCACCAAGGATCTTGAGGCGGTCCGCAAGAAGCTGGACGACCTCTACCACGACGCCGCGGTCGCCACGGACGCGTACAACGCCGCGGAGGAGAAGGCCGACAAGCAGTCCGCCGAGATCGTCGATCTGGCCCGCGAGATCGTCAAGGGCCAGGCCAAGCTGGACAAGTTGAAGGACCGCGCGGGCGCGGCGGCCCGGGCGCAGTACCGGGGCGGCGGGCTGCCGCCCGAGGCGCGGCTGTGGCTGAGCGACGACCCCCAGCAGTTCCTGGACGGCGCGGGCCGGGTGCGGCAGGGCGAGCACGCGACGAAGGGCCTGCTCGCGGAGATGACGCGCACGCAGCAGGACCTGAAGCAGTACCAGAAGGACGCCTCCGCCCAGTGGAAGAAGCTGGAGGCCAACCGCAAGGCCAAGGCCGAGGCCAAGAAGAAGATCAAGAAGCAGATCGCCGCCGCCGAGAAGCTGGAGTCCCAGCTCGAGAAGGAGGAGAAGGCACGGCTGGCGAAGCTGGAGGAAGAGGCCGCGCAGAAGGCGCAGACCGCGTGGCTGAGCTCCGGCGTCCTCGCGGAGATCAACACAAAAGCGTCCGAACAGGGCAAGAAGGCCGTGAAGTTCGCGACGGACCAGATCAGCAAGCCCTACGAGTGGGGCGCGGAGGGTCCGAGGTCGTACGACTGCTCGGGGCTGACCTCGCAGGCCTGGCTGACCGCCGGACACGGCATTCCGCGGACCTCGCAGGAGCAGTGGAAGCAGCTCACCCACGTCGACGTGAAGGACATGCGCCCCGGCGACCTGATCATCTACTTCGACGACGCGAGCCATGTCGGGATGTACATCGGCGACGGCGCCGTGGTGCACGCGCCCCGGCCCGGGCGGACGGTGACGATCACCGGGGCGGGGTCCATGCCGATCCTGGGGGTCGTGCGGCCCGACGCGTGAGGGCGGGCCCCTGGCGCGGGGCACGCACGTGACGCACCGCGCGTGACGCACCGCACGTGACCTGGCACACGTTCCCCGAGCCACGCAACCTCGTGGACGTGACGTTCGTCATCCCCTCGGAAGGCGCGCCATGTCCAAGTGCGTTACAGGATGCGGCATATGACGGTGGCCCTTTGCCGCACCTGGTGTCCCACACCATTCCGTTGCGGCGCCGGCTAACGCTATGGTCCCCGTCGGCAGGTCGAGGTTCTTCGGTCCGCCACGCCCTCGGGGGGAGGGAAGGAAATCCAGACGATGCCCGTACCCGTACCGCGGCAGAGAGCGATCCCGGCCGTGGAGTGTGGTCAGGCTCAGGCCGCGCTCACACCCGGCGGCCCCTCCTCGGAAGGAACCGCCCGCACCATCAAGGCCCCCGCCGACAGCGCCGCCCATCTGACCCTGCTGGTCATCGAGGACGACCCGGCCGGCTCGCTCGGCGTCCCCGAGATGCTGGACGCGGCCGGCAAGCCGATCCGTATCCGCACCGCCCGCAACCTCACCGAGGCGGAGCGGCTGCTCACCGACGACGTCCACTGCATCCTGCTCGACCTCACGCTGCCGGCCCCCGGCCGGGCCACCGCCGAGGCGCAGGACGAGCTGGCCGCGCTCAAGCACGTGCTGCGGCTCGCGCCCCGGCACGCCGTCCTCGCGCTCACCGCCTCCGGCGACGCCGAGGGGGGCGCCGAAGCGGTGCGCGTCGGCGCCCAGGACTATCTGTTCCGCGACGAGCTGGACGCCCGGCTGCTGAGCCGCGCGATCCGCTACGCGGTGGAGAGGAAACGTTCCGACACCGCCGAGCGGCGGCTCACGGAGTCCCGGCTGCGCGCCCAGGAGAACGCCCGTCTGGAGCGCGGCCTGCTGCCCAAGCCCCTCCTGGAGGGCTCCCCGCTGCGCTTCGCCGCCCGCTACCGCCCCGGCCGCTCCCGCGCGCTGCTCGGCGGCGACTTCTACGACACGGTCCGCACGCCCGACGGCACGGTGCACGCGATGATCGGCGACGTCTGCGGGCACGGGCCCGACGAGGCGGCGCTCGGCGTGGAGCTGCGCATCGCCTGGCGCGCGCTGACGCTCGCGGGCCTGTGCGGCGACGAACTGCTGTCCACGCTTCAGCAGGTGCTGGAGCACGAGCGCGCGGACGACGAGATCTTCGCGACGCTCTGCACGGTCGACATCGCTCCGGACGGCCGCCGCGCCGGGCTCTGCCTGGCCGGCCACCCGTCCCCGCTGATCGCCCGCCCCGGCCGGCCCGCCCAGCTGCTGCCGTACCAGAACAACGGCCCCGCGCTCGGCCTGCTGCCCGGCGCCCGCTGGCCGCGCCAGCAGGTGGAGCTGGGCGGCGCCTGGAGCCTGATGCTCTACACCGACGGCCTGATCGAGGGCCGGATCGGCGAGGGCCGCGAACGCCTCGGCCAGGACGGCATGGTGGAGATGATCCGCCGCCAGCTCGCCCAGGGCCTGACGGGCGAGAACCTGCTGCGCGCCGCGGTGAACGAGGTCCGCGAACTCAACGGCGGAGAACTGACGGACGACGTGGCGGTACTGCTGCTGGATCGCGTGCGATAGCCCTTGCCGGGCTGAGCGGGGGTCGCCCTTGCTGGGCTGGGCAGGGCCGGGCAGCCTTTGCCGGGCCGGGTGGGGGGTTACCGGCCGCCGTTGTACGGGCCGTACGGGCCGTCGCTGCTGGAGCCGCGGCGGCCGCCGCGGCCTCCGCCGGAGACCTGCCGCAGGGCCGGGCGCACGTCGACGATGTAGACGATGCTGGCGATGACGCCGAGGATCGGCAGGAAGGACAGGATCGAGAACAGGTAGCTCACCACCAGGGCGATCCCGAGGATGACCAGCCAGAAGATCTTGTTCTGCTTGTCCGCGGCGCGGAAGGCGTCCTCGCGCCGGAACGCGGCGTCGAACAGCCCGAACGCGGCGAGGGCCATGAGGACGATCTTCAGCAGTCCCAAGAATCCCGCGAAGCCCAACATCAGCATGCTGCCACCCGCCCGTTCCTTCCCGACTCCCTTTGCGGCCACCGTACCCGTAGAACGGGCCGGGCACCCCAGAGGTGCCCGGCCCTGTCCCATACGGTCCGCCTGCTTGCCCGTACCGCCCGCTGGAACTACTTGGCCGGCGGCGTGGTCTTCTTCGCGGTGGTCTTGCGGGCCGGAGCCTTCTTCGCCACCGGCTTCTTCGCCGCGGAGTCGGCCGCGGTCTCGGCGGGCTTCTCCTCGTCCTTGACCTCGACGGGCTCCGCCTTCGGCTCGACGGCGACGGCCAGCTCCTCGATCTCCTCGGCCGCCTCGCCGCGCCAGGCCTTCACGGTCTCCTCGCCGTGCTCGGCGACCTTCTCGTACGTCTCCCGGGCCTTCACCGCGTACTCGGCGGCGACACCGACACCACGCAGGGCGAAGTCCTGGGCCGACTCACCGATCTTCTTCAGGTCGGTGTCGAGGGTGCCGAGGAACTCCGTCACCTTGGCCTGGAGGGTCTCCTGCGCCTCCTTGGCGCGGGTGGTGGCCTTCTCCTGCACGGCGGTCGGGTCGATGTTGCGGACGCTCTCGATGCGCGCCGGCGCCTCGGCACGGATCTGCTCGACGATCGCGGGCACCTTCTTGGCCTGCTGAACCGCCAGGTCGGCGGTGCCGGCGAGGAAGTAGAGCGGGGTCGGGTCGGCGGCGGCCTTGCGGATGTCGTCAGTGATGGCCATGGTGATGGTCCTCCCGGATGCGCTTTCGGTTGAGGGTTTTGGTCCTGCGTGGTGTGCGCGGCGAGACCGCACTGTCTGCCGTTGTTCCGGTCGTGCCCCACCGAGGACGGTGGGTGTTGCTCGCCCGCTGCTCGTCTGTCGCCCGTCAGCCGGCGGTCTGCTGTGGATCGGCATCACTGCCGTCGGCCGGAGGCGTGCGCCTCCGCGACCGCGACTGCGATGTCGACTTCGATTGCGATGGTGGCTCCGGCTCGGGCTCGGCGGTCTGCACGTCCTCGCTCGCCTGGGTGATCTCGAACCCGTTCTCCTTGCGGAAGGACTCGTAGATCTGGAGCAGCACCTGCTTCTGCCGCTCGTTCAGCGTGGGATCGGCGAGGATGACGGCGCGCGTCTCCACCTCGTCCCGGTCCCGCTCGGCGTCGAGGATGCCGGCCCGCACGTACAGCGTCTCGGCGGAGATCCGCAGGGCCTTGGCGACCTGCTGCAGCACCTCCGCGCTCGGCTTGCGCAGCCCGCGCTCGATCTGGCTCAGGTACGGATTCGACACCCCGGCGGCGTCGGCGAGCTGCCGCAGCGACAGTTGCGCGGTGCGCCGCTGTTCCCGCAGATACTCACCGAGATTGCCGACGTTGAGTGATGCCATGGCTCCACCCTGCACCACCGCCGCTAACTATTGCAAGCACCTGCTTGCAAAAGTGTGCCACGCCACTTCGGGCTCCCTGTCACATTCCCTCGCCCCCGCGGTTCATGACTGCAGAACCCCGAAGGAACCAAGGAATTGACGAAGGAACTGGAGACGACGATGACCACCACCTCCCCCATCCTGGTGACCGGCGGCACGGGCACGCTCGGCAGCCATGCAGTCCCGCTGCTGCGGGACGCGGGACACGAGGTAAGGGTGCTCAGCCGGCACGGCCGCGCCGCCGAGAACGGCGTCTCGTACGTGGCCGCCGATCTGCTCAAGGGCGAGGGGATCGAGGCCGCGCTGGAAGGCGTCGAGACCGTCCTGCACCTCGCGGGCGGCCCGAAGGGCGACGACGAGGCGACCCGCAACCTGGTGCGGGCCGCGTCGCGAGCCGGGGTCCGGCACCTCGTCTACATCTCGGTGATCGGCGCGGACCGGCTCCCGGTGAAGTGGCTGCAGTCCAAGCTGGCCGCCGAGCAGGCGGTGAGCGAGTCCGGGATCCCGTGGACGACCCTGCGTGCCGCCCAGTTCCACGACCTGACCCTGAAGATGGTGCGGGGCATGGCGAAGCTCCCGGTGGTACCGGTGCCCGGCGGCCTGCGGCTGGAGCCGGTCGACTCCCGCGAGGTGGCGGCCCGGCTCGTGGAACTCACTCTCGGCGAGGCGGCCGGCCTGGTGCCCGACATCGCCGGACCGCGGGTGTACGACATGGCCGAGCTGATCCGCGGATACCTGAAGGTGAGCGGCAAGCGCCGGCCGAAGCTGCCGGTCCGGCTGCCGGGAAAGACCGGTCGCGCTTACCGGGCCGGCGAGAACCTGGCCCTCGAAGGATCCCTCACGGGCAAGCTGACCTGGGAGGACTTCCTCGCCGAGCACGCGGGATAGCCCCCACATGCGTCGCTCCTCGCCGAACACCCGGGTCGGTTCCCACATGCGTCGCACCCGAGCGTCACCTGTCAGTCTCCTGACCGGGCGGGTCACCCAGGCCGGCTCACCAGGGCAGTGGGCGGCTGTGCACCACGTCCAGCCGGGACACCGCCCGCGTCAGGACGACGTACAGCCGGTGCAGTCCGCGCTCCTCCGCCTCGACCACGGTCGCGGGTTCGACGGCCACGACATGGTCGTATTCGAGGCCCTTGGCGAGGGCCGCGGGCAACACCGTGACACGGGCGCCCAGTTCGTCAGGACCGACGGTCCCGATGTCCGCCGCGTGCAGCGCCTCCCGCAGCCGTACGACATCCTCGTCGGCGGCGATGACCCCGATGGAGCCCTCGTGCGCGAGCGCGTCGCGCACGGCGTCGACGGTTCCGGCGGGCAGGTCGGTCACCTCGCGGATCCTCAACTCCCCGTCCTGGCGCAGGGATCGGGCCGGTTGAACGCCCACGTCCAGTTGTTCCAGCAGGCGGTTGGCGAGTTCCACGACGGCGCCGGGCACCCGGAAGCCGATCGTCAGCGGCACCACCGCGGCATCCGGTTTGCCCAGGTGGCCGAGGAGTTCGGACCAGTCGCGCGCCGCCCACGGGGTCGTGCCCTGCGCGAGATCACCGAGCACGGTCAGCGAACCGAACGGCGCCCGGCGCGCGATCGCCCGGCACTCCATCGGCGACAGGTCCTGCGCCTCGTCGACGACCAAGTGGCCGTAACCCTCGGGGTGTTCGATCAGACCGGCGACCTCGTCGAGAAGAACAAGGTCGGCGGCCGACCACCGGGCCGACTTGTACGAACGCGGCGGCTTCGCCCAGAGCAGCGCCTTCTGCTCGTCCGCGTCGAGCATGCCGTCCGCGGCGGCGGCGAGCGCCTCGGGGTCGGTGAACAGCTCGGCCACCACCTCCTCGGCCCGGACCCGGGGCCAGACCGCGTCGACGTACGCCCCGACCGGCCGCGACCGCGCGATCTTCTGCACCCAGGCGTTCGTGCACGGCCCGGCCCGCAACTCGGCCTGCGCCTGCAGATACCGGACCGCCCGGGTACGCACCCGCTCGCGGCCGACGGCGTACGGCGGCTCCTCGGCCCGTACGTCGTCGACGATCCGCCGCAGTTCCCGGTCGGGCACCCGCCAGCGGTACGAACCATCCGGCACGACAACGGAGTTGACCTCCGCCGTCGCCGGCGCGACCCGCGCGTACAGGGCCCGGCGCAGCACCTCGGCCATGCGGGCGTCGTGCTTGACGCAGGCCGCGCGCGGGTCGTCCTCGGCGCGCACCGGGTGGCGCGCGATCTCGTCCCCGATGGTCGACTGCCGTACGCCGGTCTCGCCGAGGGCGGGCAGCACCTCCGAGATGTAGGAGAGAAAGGTGCGGTTGGGGCCGAGGATGAGGAGGCCGCTGCGGCGGATGCGCTGCGGGTAGGTGTAGAGGAGATAGGCGGCGCGGTGCAGGCCGACGGCCGTCTTGCCGGTGCCCGGTGCGCCCTGCACGCAGACGGAGACGGCGAGTTCGCCTCGTACGAGATCGTCCTGTTCGGGCTGGATGGTCGCGGCGATGTCCCGCATCGGGCCGACGCGCGGCCGTTCGATCTCGCCCGCGAGGAGCCGGCTCTCCACCGCCTCGCCCGCTGCCAGGCGCTCGTCCTCAAGACCCGTGAGGTCGGCGGAGTCACCGCGGCTGCCGGGTGCCCAGCCGAAGCGCCGGCGGACTGCGACGCCCTGCGGATCGCGGGCGCTCGCCTGGTAGAAGGCGCGCGAGACGGGTGCGCGCCAGTCGACGACGAGGGGCGGGGCGGCGGGGTGCTCGGAGATGCGCAGCCGCCCGATGCGGTAACTCTGGCCGGCGTGCTCGCGGTCCGCGCCGTTCTCGTCGCGGTCCAGGAAGTTCAACCGCCCGAAGAACAGGGGGCCTTCGGGCAGCTCGCGCATCTCCTTGGCCCGGCTGCGGAACTGGTAGCCGAGCACTTCGGCATCGGCACCGGAGGCGGAGACGTCCTCGCCGATGACGACCTGTTCCTCGGCGCCGTCGACCATGGCCGCGAGGGCGGCACGACAGGTGTCGTGGTAGACGCGTTCGCGGGCGAGGGAGGCGGCGAGGGCGGGGTCGGGTGACGTCATTCCACCAAGCCTAGCGGAAAACGTAACCGAGTAACATTATGTACCGAGCCTCATCCGTGCGACCTGCCCCGAGATCTGCGTGATCTGACCCGAGATCTATGTGATCCGATCTGACCCGATCCGCTCTCAGGCGAACCGCGGCAACCCCGCCGCGAGCTGCGCGAACGCCCGCTCGGCCGCCTCCACCGCATCGCCGCGCACCTGCTCCGCACTCTCCCCCTCCGCGATCCGCCGCCAGTTGTCCAGAGCGAGAATCCGCTGTACGGCGATGATCTGCCCGGCGGCGACCCGCGCGTCCAGGTCTCCGCCGAGGGCCTCGCCGAGCGCGGCCTCGGACCGCTCCAGGTAGCCGTGCAGGCGTGCCGCCAGGGACGGGGTCCCGTAGAGCAGCCGGTGGAAGGCGAGGACGCCCGGGGCGTCGTTGAGTCCGGTGACCGGGTCGCACCGCTCCAGCCCGTCGAGGAAGTTCTGCCGCAGCGCCGCCAGCGGGGAGGGGCCGCGCGCCGCGACGCGGGCCGGCTCGTCCTCGTGGTCGGCGAACCGGTGCAGGACCAGGTCCTCCTTGGACGGGAAGTACCGGAAGAGGGTCGGCTTGGAGATCTCGGCGACGGCGGCGACCTCCGCGACGGACACCGCGTCGAACCCCTTCTCCAGGAAGAGCCTGATCGCGATGTCGGACACGGCCTGGTACATCCGCTGCTTCTTGCGCTCGCGCAGCCCGCTCTCACCCATGCCCCGAGCCTACGCACCGCACCGCGCCGCCCCTGCCACCCCTTGACCTCAACTCGGCTTGAGGTCGAAGACTCCCCAACGACACCGTTCACGAACTTCGAACTTCGAACTTCGAACTTTGATCTCCGACGGAGTGATCCCATGCGTGCAGCACAGGTGAAGGAATTCGGCGGCCCCGAGGCCCTGGCCCCGGCCGAGGTACCGGACCCCCAGCCGGGACCCGGCGAGGTCCTGATCGACGTCGCATACGCCGACACGATCTTCGTCGAGACCCAGATCCGGGCGGGCTGGGGCCGCGACTTCTTCCCGGTGACACCGCCGTACGTCCCCGGGGGCGGCGTGTCGGGCGTGGTCGGCGCCCTCGGTCCGGACGTACCGGCCGAGTGGCTGGGCCGCCGTGTCACCGCGTTCGTGACCGGCAGCTACGCGGAGCGCGCCGTGGCCGCGACCTCGGCCCTCACGGTGGTCCCCGACGACCTCGACCTCCTCCCGGCCGCGGCCCTGGTCCACGACGGCGTCACCGCCACCGGCCTCCTCGAACTGACCGCGATCGGCCCCACCGACCGCGTCCTGGTCCTCGGCGCCTCCGGCGGCATGGGCACCCTGCTGATCCAACTTGCACACGCCCGCGGCGCACGGGTGGTGGGCGTGGCCCGGAGCGCCGAAAAGCTCGCCCTCATACGGGAGTTGGGCGCGGACGCGGCCGTCGACTCCACCTCACCCGACTGGCCGGACGCCGCCCGCGCGGCCCTCGGCGGCGCCGCCGACGTCGTCCTGGACGGAGTCGGCGGCCAACTCGGCGCCGCCGCCTTCCCGTTGACCTCCGACGGCGGCCGCTTCTCGGCCCACGGCGCCCCGTCCGGCGGCTTCTCCGCCGTGGACCCGGAGGAGGCCACCCGCCGGGGCATCACCCTCTACGGCATCGCGGACGTCCAGTTCGACCCGGCCGACCTGCGGCGCTACACGTCCGAGGCTTTGGCGGAGGCCGCGGCGGGGCGGTTGCGCCCGGTGATCGGCGAGGTGTTCCCGCTGGAGCGGGCGGGGGAAGCGCACGCGGCCATTGAAGGGCGGGGGGCGGTGGGGAAGGTGGTGTTGGAGGTGTGAGGGGACGGAACGAACCGGCATCGCCTGAAGGGCCGTACGCCGTAAGGGCGTTGGCGAACGGAGGCGGGACGGCCGGATTCAGGCCGCCGCCGAGCCGGCCGGACTCAGGCCGCCGCTGAGCCGGCCGGACTCAGGCCGCCGCTGAGCCGGCCGAACCGCCCGCACCGGATCCGCCCGCACCGGATCCGGCCGTACTGCCGGCGCTGCCCGCACTGCCTGCACTGCCCGACCCGGCCGATCCGTCCGGCCCGGCAGGCCCGGCAGGCCGCCGCCAACTCGGCTTCAGCGACAGCTTCCACAGGTCGTCGAGATGCTGGTTCCAGGTGGCGACCACGGCCCTGGCGTCATCCCCGGCCCCTCGGGACCAGACGCTGAGGTCGGTGCGGTAGCCCTTGGGGTCGTAGAACTCGGGGCCCGCACTGCGGAGCATGGTGCGCGCCGCCATGTTGTAGAGACCGTGGAGCACATGCTCCTGGTTGAAGACGCAGATCTTCTCCCTCGGTATGCCGGGATAGACGCGGTACTCGCACTCCGCGCTCACCCGCCCCAGGGCGTTGAGGCGCTCCTCGATCCCGGACAGCGTCTCGTCGTACTCCTTGCACTTCAGCTCCAGGCGGTTGCGGAAGTCCGGGTCGTCCACGGGCACGCCGTGCTCGCCGACGCGCGAGGGCACGGTCATCGGCAGCGCGAAGTCCGGGATCAGCACCCTGACCGAGACATGCCGGGTCGGTCCGGGATCCTCCAGGAGCCCTTCGAGACGGTGAAAGAGCTCGTTGCAGAGCGTCTCTCCCGTGTAGCCGAGAAAGGAGATCTCCACTTCCCGGGCGTGGAACGCCTCGTTCACGAAGCTGCCCAGTTCCCGGGACTCGACCTGGATGCGCGGTGGCAGCCGGATCGACACGGCCAGGTCCTTCACCGTGTCGTACAGCACGTAACCGACCAGACTGAGCAGGGCGCCACCGAGGAACGCCTTGTCCTGCAGGGCGTCTCCCACGGGCTTCACGAACTGGGCCGTCAGTCCGGTGACGAAGATCGCCATCAGCAGGAACCGCGTGAACGCCGGCTCGTAGCGGGACTGGAACCGCTTCAGTCGATCGCCCATCGTGTCGTCGACCGTCCTGCTCCCGCCACCGGACATCCGCAGACCCCTCCCCCAAGGCCAAGGCGCCCGGCGGTGGTTCAGCAGTCCGCGGGGACCCCGGCTGTCCATCGACCTCCATGGTCGCCGTGCGGCAGCGCACGGGCAAGATAGGGGTTCGCCGTCGACTTGCCCTTCAGCCCGAGTGCCGCCGTGGCCGAGGCCAGGGTCATCGCGTACGTGTCCACGGCGCGCCGGACGTTGGGGGCGTCCAGGCTGTCACCGGTCACCAGACGGTCGAGGTCGACGTAGGCCGAGCGGACCACCTCGATCCACCGGTAGACCTGCCAGTCGTCGCGCCAGCCCTTGGTGCAGTCCTCCGGCAGACGGGCGGCCCAACGGGCGAACAGGCGCTCGCGGATCTCAGGCCGTGTCGGGGTGAGGTGCATATGGCGGACCAGGTCGTACAGCGGGTCGCCGACCATCGCCATCTCCCAGTCGATGAGGGTCAGGCCACCCTGTTCCCTGCGGACGAGGTTCCACGGGTTGAGGTCACCGTGCAGGAGCACCGGCCGACGGGGGGTCAGGATATGGCGGTCGAGGATCTCCCCCAGCCGGAAGCTGCTGGGCAGTCCCAGCTCCCGCGCCAAGTCACGCGTCCCTGTGGGAAGTTCATTCACCATGCGGACCAGCTCGTCCTGGAGCTCCCGGTGGAAGTCGAGTCCCCTGCCGGGACCCACTTTCTCGCAGTCCACTCTGGTCAGCGCGCACAGCTGGTCCACGAGATCGTCCGCCTCATGGGGCCGGAGGCCATCCGCGGGGTGATCAGGCGGGCTCCCGTCCGCGGGCCCTTCATAGGAGTGGATCGTGAACGGTTCCTGCAGGCCGCTGGTGCCCAGGGCCAGCACCCGCGGCGCCCGTACGGAAACGCCGGACCGCTCGATCGCCCGCAGCACCGCGTGCTCGTTGAGAAACCGGCGTTCCCGGGGGTTCACCGACCCCACCTTCCGGCGAACCATGACCGGGAAGTCGACTCCCTGCACCCGAACCGCCGTACTGAGGTGAGCCGTTCCCTTGAACACACGGTCCGCGGAAGCGGCGCCCTCCTCGAACAGCGCGTTGCTCACCGCGGACAAGGTGAACGTCGGGTGTGCGGGAACCCGGGGGTCGCGCTGCCAGACGATCTGCGACACGGATCTGCGGCGGCTGCCCCGGCCCCCGTGGGACTCGTTCCACCGGTAGAGAATGCGCTCGATCTCACTCTGGTCGGGCACGCTCTTGAGCTGCAGCGGTGCCTCCGCGGCGAGCAGCGCGTAGAACACCGCCTGGGTCGCGGCGTCAAGTTCACGCTGGTCGAAGGAGTCCCCGAGCCCGGTGGCGGCACGCATCACATCCGGGTAGACGGACTGGGCGCGCTCAAAGGCGACGTAGTGCTTCAGATCCCGGTCGAGTCCGTTGACGGCTTTGCTGCGGCGCTCGCCCATGACCTCGCGCCAGGCCGCGATCACCTCGGGCCACTGGTAGTCGGGGTACTGCATCCGCACCAGGTGCGTCGCGAGGTCGTGCAGCGGATCGCCGTAGGTGGCGAGTTCCCAGTCGACGCAGATCAGCGGCGGGGAGCCGTGATACGACACGATCACGTTGTCCCGGTGCAGATCGGTGTGGAGCAGGCTGAAGGGGCGGCTGATGAGCGTGGGCACCCGCTCCGCGAACCGCACCATCGCGTTCTCGGGGATGCCCAGCATCGCGAACAGTCCACCGAACTTGGCCCAGTTGCGCTGCCTGATCTGTTCCTCGGCCGCGAACGCCAGCGCACGCAGGAAAGCGCCGCTGTCCCGGCTGGAGCGAGGCCAGGACATCGGCAAGGGCGGCAGATCCTTCCTGCGCACCTCGGTCATGTCCGCGAGGAGGTGGGCGAGGGCGTGGATCAGATCGGGGTCCACCGGCTTGCCGCCGGGACAGATTCTGGACAGCGGCACACCCTCGACATAGCTGAGGATGGTCATGTCCCGGCGCTTGACCAGGCATTGCGGGACATGCGGCAGCACGGCACGGATCGTGTTGAGGATCTCCGCCTCGTCCTGCCAGGTCCTGATGACCACGGGCAGCGCCGACGGAATCCGCAGCCGCACGGTGACCGGCTGCCCGCTGTCGCCGCCCACCAGACGGGACTGGGCCTCGGTGAGCGGCCGCACCATGTAGTTCAGGTTGTGGTGTCCACGGCCGAACGACCCGAAGGCCCGGGCGTAGCGCACGAAGTGTGCGTACGCGTCGTCCGCCGCCCTTTCCAGAGCAGGCAAACCGGGCCTTGGTGGACCGCCCACGGGTCACTCCTGAATAACTGTGTGTCGCCGCTGATGTTCATGCGCCGCGAGAGAAGTGAGCACACCTTAGTGCCCACCCACAGGTACGGCTGCGAGGACTCCGGCATTCGATACCGACTTGAGAGGGATACCACCCGTGAGCCTCACGCCGTTCGAAGTCCGCTGGAATTCCGAGCGGGTTTCAGACCGGATCGGCGAGGAGTTCCCAGCAGGAGTCGAACCAGTCCTGCATGCTCCCCATGAACACGGAACCCGGGGCGTCCGGGTCTCCCTCGTCGTTGACGAAGCGGGTCAGCGCCGAGCCCAGGCCGAGGACGTCCAGGGCGGCGACCTCGGTGCCGTCGTCCAGCAGGATGGGGCGCTCGATCACTTTGTACGGGCCGAACAGGGCCTCGACCCCCGGACGCAGATACAGCTTGAACGTCGGGGTCAGCCGGACGTGCCGGATCTCCACGCTCGCATGGGGCACCAGACCTTCCGCCTGAAGGTCGCGCAGTGCGGTACGCAACGAGGTCGTGTGCCGGCGGGTGATGCCCCGCAGCCGCTCCTGCAACCGATTGGGCTGGTCGGGGTCCTGCCGCGGCCCCTCCTCACCGTTCGGCTGCTGCGCGCGGGGATACGGGTGATCGAACGACTCCGAGGGCAACAGCATGCGCAGCGACACACGTTGGGGCGCGATCTCTCCGAGACGGATCCGCTCCGCCTGCAGCCGGATGTGGGCGTCCAGGGACTCGGACGTAAGGGTGAAGACGTCCAATTGGACGGTCGGCTGAGCGAAGGCTCGCGCGATGAAGGTGCCCAGGGCCGCCCGCACCCGAGGTGCCTCCGGCTCCGAGGCCCGCAGGTGAATGGGGCTCTTCACCACCCGTGATCCGCTGCCCTGACGGGACTTGATCCAGCCCTCGCTGTTCATCTCGCGCATGACGCGCTGCACGGTGTCGCGCGACACCCCCAACTCATCGGCGAGTTCACGTTGCGGTGGCAGTTGAGTGCCCTCCGCGTACGTGCCGTCGGCGATACGGGTGCGCAGCACATCCAGGACACGCTCGAACTCCGTGCCGCTGCCGCCACCGCCTCCGTCGCCGCGCTCTTCGCTCACATCGCGACCGTACCGCGCTCTGCCTTCGGGCAAACGCTTCCAGTCACATTGGTGGCTGGATCTGCCGGTCGGCACATTCCTAAGCGGCCTGGAAGTTAAGGGATCTAGCAGGCAGGGCAGACCAACCTCAAGTCAATCAGTCCAATTGGACGGGTAGTTGATCGAATCACTGAAGTGGACAGGTGGGGGACATGGTTTTCTTTCAACTCTTAGGTGCGGCTGTCGAATTCTCAGCCACGCAATTGGTGCAGACGAGGCTCGGACTCGTGGGCCTGGTCCTGCTGACCCTGCTGCTGGTGGGCATCCGGGCGGGCCACCCTCGCCTGGTCGGCTGGACGGCCTTCGCGCTCCTGCTGCTGATCCTTCAGCTTCAGGCCTGACCCCGCAACACCCGCAACACCGGCTCCAACGACCCCACCACATCCTCGGCGCCCGCGTCCCGCAGCCACTTCTCCTTATCGGCGTTACGCGCGTAGCCGAGGAACGGAACGCCGGCGCGCCGGGCCGCGGCCAGGTCCGAGGGGGCGTCGCCGATCATGAGTGCGGTGGAGGGGGCGGCACCCAGGGCGTTCAGGGCGCGGTTGAGGCAGTGGGGGTGGGGCTTGAGGTGTTCCAGTTCCTGGGTGCGGCCGTAGATGTTGGGGGCGAAGCAGTCGGTGAGGCCGCGGGTCGCGAGGTAACGGGCAGCGGTGCCCGCCGAGTTGTTGGTGGCGATGGCCAGCCGGGCTCCGACGGCGCTCCAGGTTCGTATCAGCGGGTCCGCGTACGCGGTGGGCCAGGCGGAGGGCACCGCCTTCAGCTCCTGCTGGGTGAGCCGCTCCTCCAGCTCGGTCACCAGATCGCTGTGCGGATGGCGCCGGTTGACCGCGTACAGGACGGCCATCGGGTCCGGGTGGACGCGCTCCTCCTCGGTCAGCAGTCCGCGCAGTCCCTGCCGCCCGAGCCACTCCACCAGATCCTTCGCCACGTCCTCCGCCGAGTGCCCCGCGAACAACCGGCAGATCGGCCCGTCGAAGTCGAAGAGCACGAAGCGAGCGCGTTCGATCACTTTCCGCAGGTTCTCTGTCTCCGCTGCCACTTGTTCGGTAGCCACCTGTTCGGTCTGCGCCGTATCAGAAGTCACTAGGAGAGTGTCAGGTCAGTGGTGATGGTTTCCCAGAGGGCGTTGAACCACTTCTGAGATTCCTCCACAAACGCGGCGTCCCGCTGGCCGGCCCGCTTCTCGAAGGAGAACAGCAGGGACTTGCCACCGAGCGCGTCGTACATCTCCAGCGTCCCGTCGCCCACCTCCTCCTCGCGCTTCGTGACCATGTAGTACGCGAAGAGGGCCTCCGCCTCGTTGAGCAGGTACAGCTTCATGGGCGGGGTGAACGGCAGCGCGCGGAACGTCACGCGGACGTCGATGCCGTGCGAGCGGCGCAGCGCCTGGAGGTTGTGGCGCAGGACGTGCCCCTGGGCGTTGCGCTGGTCGAGCCAGCGTTTGTGGACCGGGTCGCCCGCGCCGGTGGTGTCCACCGGCGCCGGGAAGGCGAGGTCGATCTCGCGGCTGGGCAGCAGGATGCGTACGTCGATCGAGTCGGGGCGGATCCGGCCCTCGTGGATCAGGCGGACCGGCTCGCCGAGGGCCAGCATCAGTGTCTCGGCGGTGAGGCAGGCGGCATCGACGCGGACGTCCGGGGACGCGAACGCCTCGGCCAGCCGGGGCGCCAGCGCGACCATCGTCGGCTGCGGCTCGCCCCGCGTGGGCGCCACCTCGGCGATGCGCGGCGGGCTTCCCTTGCTCACGTTGCTCAGCAGCCCGTCGTCCTGGAGGGCGCGCAGGGCCTGGCGGACGGTGCCGCGTTCCACGCCGAACTCGTCGGCCAGTTCGGCCTGGGTGGGCAGGCGGTCCCCCGCCCTGAGGTCCCCGGTCCGGATCCGGTCCCGCAGGACGTCGGCGATCTCCTGCGGCGAGAGCCTTCTGCTGCCGTTCACTGCAACGTTCTCCTGGGTCACGACCAAACGCTACAACTTCCATCCATCTATGGGGAGTTGCTTGAAAGTTGTTTATGACTGGTAGCCAAGTGGGGACAACTTAATCAGAGTTGGTTACCAACTTAGCCAAGTTGGCGGAAGTTTTGCCTCCGGAGGTACCACGCCACCCATGTAACAGAAGAAGCAGGAGGAACCACCATGCCCGTCATCGCCCTCCTCTCCGCCGTCTTCGTCGTCGGCTTCGAGCAGATCGTCCAATGGCAGTACGGGCCCTCGGGCATCGTCGGACTGCTGCTGCTCAGCATCGGCATCAAGGCCAAGAGCCCCGCGTGCAGCTCCATCGGGGCAGTCGTCCTCGCCCTGACGGTCACCGGCCCCACCCTGTGACCTGCACGGATCCACACGCCGCCGCACAACGACACGGTCGCACAACCGCCCGCACGCGCACGAACGGCCCGGGAGGCCTCAGCTCGTCAGGACAAGGTCCGAGCTGATGGTCTCCCACAGTGCGTTGAACCACAGATGGGACTGCTCGACGAACGTGGTGTCCCGCAGCCCGGTCCCCTGCGCGAAGGGGAACAGCATCGACTGCGTGCCCTCCGCGTCGTACATCTCCAGATACTCGTGGTCGATCTCCTCGCCCCGCCGCGTGAGCGTGTAGTACGCGAAGAGCGCCTCGGCCTCGCCCAGCAGGTACAACTTCACCGGCGGCGTGAACGGCAGCGCGCGGAACGTCACCCGTACGTCGACGCCGTGCGTGGAGCGCAGCGCCAGCAGGTTGTGCTGCAGGACCTGCCCCTGGGCGTTGCGCTGGGCCAGCCAGCGGCGCTGCAGCCGGTCGTCGTCGGTGTCGTCCACCCGCGCCGGGAAGGCGAGGTCGATGTCCCGGCTGGGCAGCAGCACCCGGACGTCGATCCTGGCCGGTTTTATTCGCCCCGAGTGGATCTGGCGCAACGGCTCACCCATCGCGAGCGTGAGCGAGACACACGTCAGGCACAGGGCGTCGATCTCCACATGAGGCTTCGCGAAGGCTGCGGTGATCCGCGGGCCGAGCGCCACCGTGGTGGGCTGCGGCGGGGCTTCCGGCCCGGTCAGGGCCCTTCCCCAGCTCTGCGCGACGGTGGCCGGGCTGCCCTTGGAGACGTTCACGAGCAGATGCTCCGACTGCAGGATGCGCAGCGCCTGGCGCACCGCGCCGCGCTCGACACCGAACTCGTCGGCCAGCTTGGCCTGCGTGGGCATGCGCTCGCCCGGCCGCAGCTGCCCGGACCTGATACGGCTGCGCAGCTCGTCGGCCACCTCGTGGTGCGACCGCGGCGGCCGTGGTGACCTGTTCCGCCCGTTGACGGCGGCATGTTCCGGCTCCACAACCAAACACTACAACTTCCCGCCATCTTTGGGGACTTGATGGATAGGTGGTTATGAGTCGTCCCAACGCGGAGATAAGTAAGAGTAAGTTGGTCGCCAACTTCAGCAACATGGTCAAACTTCAAGGGGGTTGGCCACCGTAGACAACTTTGTCGACCAGGTGAGCCAAGCCCCCAGCGGGGGCCCGCCTCCCCGTCCCGAAGGAGGGACCGCATGCCGCTCATTGCCATCGCCGTCGCAGCCCTCGCCATTGGGTTCGAGCAGCTCATCCAGTGGAAGTACGGGCCGATGGGCATCATCGCGTTCGTCGCGCTGTCCATCGGACTCAAGGCCAAGAACACCGTGATCAGCGGCATCGGGGCTGTGATCCTCGTGATGCTGCTCGCCCAGTCCGGCTGACCGGGCACCGCCTGGCAGTCCGGCTGGCCGGGCTCCCCTCCGGAGGGGAGCCGGGAGCTCGGCCAGTCCGCACCACCGCACAACAACTTCATCGCTACGGATACGGCACCACCCACCCGCACGGAGGGAGCACCGCTCAGGAGAGTTCAGGAGATCAGAAGATGTCCGGGCACCAAGGCCGCCTGGACGTGCGCAGCAGGGCGTCGGCAACGGAGGCGGCGCCCGCTCGTTCTTCCCGCACCCGGCCGAGCGCCGCAAGCCGCACCGCCGACTCGTCGCCCAGCCACAGCGCCGCCAACTCGCCCACATCGAGGCTGAGTTCGGCGGCGTCCTGCGTGTTCGGCACACACCGGGCACCGTCCGGCCCCGCCGCGTCGAGCCGGTACCGCCCGGCGGACAGCCCGTCCCGGTCGGTCACCTCCAGGACGAGACTCCCCGACCCCTCGTACGTACGCGCTTCCATCGCCCGTACGACGTCCAGGATCCGCACCCACAGCCAGTCCGCCTGCGAGGTGATCCGGGCGGCGCGCGGATCGGGCAGGAGGTGCGGCAGCAGATCGTCGGGGGCGCGCCGGCCCGACTTGAGGCGGACGATCCAGTCGATCGAGCACAGGTACTGCCACAGGGCCCGTTCGGCAGCCGGGGTCACCGCGATGAGCCCCTTCACGGTCGCCGTGTTCAACGGCTGCTTGGCGTCGCCCCAGTTGTCGTCGCACGTGTACGCGACCAGGCCGTCCACCTCTCCGCCCGCCGAGCGGTACACCGCGTAGAAGGGCTCCGCCCACGGGGCGCGGTCCAGCCTCAGCGCACCCGTGCTGACCTGCCACCAGCGCTCGTCCCGGCTGACCACGCCCGGCTGCGCGCTCCGCAGCCGCTCGTGCAGTTCGGGGCCGACCTTGCGGACGTCCGCGGCGTCCACGAGGTCGACACGGCCGCCGTCCGCGGGGCCCGACCAACGGGGGTCCAGGCCCGTACGCGGTACGTCGACGGTCCACTCCGTGGCGTGCGTGACGGGGCCGAAGCCGAAGCGGCCGTAGATCGGGTACTCGGCGGCGATCAGCGTCGCGACGACGTCGCCGCGTGCCTTCGCCGCGGCCAGGTCCTGGCCCATCATGCGGCTGAGGAGGCCACGGCGGCGGTGCGTGGCGGTGACCGTGACGTTCGAGATGGCGTCCGCGGGGACGGGGCGGCCGCCGACCGCGGTGAGCTCCTGCGGGAACGAACGGAAGGTCGCCACGCAGCGGGTGCCGTCGAAGGCACCGAGGGTCCGTGACGGCAGGATGTACGAACTCCGGTCCTCGATCTCCCGGTCCGACACCGTGGGGGGCCTCAGGAACCCGGTGTTCAGCGCTCTGATCCAGTCCGGGATCTCGGCCTCGGTGATCGGGCGTACGTCGATGTCCTTGACGTCCTCGCGGCGGCTCATGGGACCACGCTAGGCGTACGGGGACGGGGGCGTCGCGGGGTTTTCCCCGCCTCAGAACGCCGCCCTGATCTCCCCCACCTCAAGCGCCCCGCCCACCAACGGCGCCCGTCCGATGCGCGTCACCACCGGTGCCTGCACGCCCAGCAGGGCGAGGCCGCGGGCCAGTACGGGGCCCAGGGCCCGTCCCGCGCCGTCGTCGATCTTGAAGGCGAGGGCGCGGCCGTCGGGGAGGGCGACGGCCTGGACGGCCTCCGCGCCCATCTTGGACAGGGCGCCCGGCACCTCGTGCATGAGCCAGGTGTCGGGGCGCCGGGTGCCGGCGACGTACTCGGGGTGGGTGCGCATCGCGTCGGCGACGCGGCGCTCGGCGGAGCCGTCCTCGGCCAGGACGAAGGAGCGGAAGGCGCGGGCCAGGCCCGTCAGGGTGATCGCCATCAGCGGGGCGCCGCAGCCGTCCGTACCGACCGCCGCGACCTGCTCCCCCGCCGCCTCCTCGACCACGGTGCGGATCAGCTGCTGAAGCGGGTGCCCGGGGTCGAGGTAGGAGTCCAGCGGCCATCCCCGCTGCGCGCACACCGCGAGCATCGCCGTGTGCTTGCCGGAGCAGTTCATGGTCACCCGGTCGCGCACACCGCCCGCGGCGAGGTACGTCTCGGCCTCCACCGGGTCCAGCGGCAGATCGGGCGGGCACTGGAGCTGCGCGGCCGTCAGCCCGTGCTCGGTCAGCATCTTCTGTACGAGGTCGCGGTGGAAGGTCTCACCGGAGTGGCTGGCGGCGGCGAGGGCCAGCCGCTCCCCGCTCAGCTCCAGCCCGGCCCGCAGGATGCCCGCCGCCTGCATGGGCTTGTTGGAGGAGCGCGGGAACACCGGTGCGCTCACGTCCCCGAGCGCCAGCTCGACCGATCCGTCGGCGGCCAGCAGCACCAGGCTGCCCCGGTGACGGCCCTCGACGAAGCCGGACCGTACGACCTCGGCAAGAACGGGTGCCGCGGCGGGCACGGGGGATATGACGGGGTCAGCGAGGGCGGCGGACATCGGCGGTGGCCTTCCGGGACGGGGCGGTGCGGGAACGCGGGCGGGTGACGACCACCCCCACTCCCGACTTCGCCGAGCGGCGGGGGACCCCCGTCCGCGGCGACGGACCGAAACCGCCATCCGCAAGGCGCCCCGGTCGGGGCCCCGGATCACGCCGGCCGTCGGGCGCCCGGGATCACCGGGGGCCACCGCGTCACATGAGGAGGTCGTCCACTTGTGCTTCCCCTTCACGGTACCTGCGCGCGATCTCCGCGCTGCAATCGTCGGCCGTGCGCTGCAGCACCTGCCGCCTGCGGGACACCTGCTGCTCGTAGCGGACCAGTCGCCCCATCCCGGCGCCGAGCTCGTCGTCCGTACGCGCCTCCAGGTCCGACAGCTCGACCTCGCCGAGCATGTCCGCGGCCAGCCGCCGGTACTCCTCGCCGTACGGCGTGCCCACCGTCACATGGCGGGCCGAGGAGCGGTGCCGGGCCGGCGCGTCCGTGAGGATCTCCGAAAGCCGCTCCATGACCCCGGCAGGCGCCGCCAGGCCGCCGCGGCGCGCCAGCTCGGCCCGCAGGATGTCGATGCGCCCCTGGAGGAGCCGTCGCACGTAGCTGAGGTCGGCCTCGTCGCGCTGGGCGTCGCGGCGCAGCGTGCGCAGCTCGGCCAGCCGCAGCACGGCGAGGTCGTGGACGGGCGGCTGCGGCGCGAGCAGCGTGCTGTCGGTGCGCTGCGCCGGCGGCCGGATCACGACGCCGCCCGGCCGCCCGCCGGTGCCCGCGGCGCCCCCGTTCCGCTCCCGTGGAGTCGCCCGGGTCAGTGACACGGTCCCGGGCGGCTGCTGCCCGTACCTCGGTGTGCTCATGTGCCTCTACCGTCCCCTCGACCGGCGCGGTCCACCCCGCGGATGCACCGCAACACCCCGCATCGTGCCACCCCAAGTGGTCGCTATGTGACCGAGTGCCCCCGATCGGCCCCAGATGGGGGGTTCGAGACCCCGGAAATCACGCGAAGGGCCCGCACGGCGGGTGGACCGGACGGGCACGGCATGATGGTCGTCATGCGTGCGGTGGTGCAGAGAGTGGACGGCGCG
This sequence comes from Streptomyces sp. NPDC005485, assembly GCF_040606085.1. Classification (NCBI taxonomy): domain Bacteria; kingdom Bacillati; phylum Actinomycetota; class Actinomycetes; order Kitasatosporales; family Streptomycetaceae; genus Streptomyces; species Streptomyces sp. NPDC005485. The sequence goes on from NZ_JBEXDZ010000057.1 coordinate 43,512, forward strand.
AGCGTCGTCGTCGAGGGTGCGACGGTCGGCGAGATCGACGGCGAGGGCCTGTGCGTCCTCGTCGGGGTGACGCACGAGGACACCAAGGAGAAGGCGGTCCAACTGGCCCGCAAGCTCTGGTCGATCCGCATGCTGAGCGACGAGAGGTCGTGCAGCGACATCGACGCCCCGCTGCTGGTCATCAGCCAGTTCACCCTCTACGGTGACGCCCGCAAGGGCCGCCGCCCCACGTGGAACGCGGCGGCTCCAGGCGATGTCGCCGAGCCCCTCGTCGACGAGGTGGTCGCCCAACTCCGCTCGCTGGGTGCGACGGTGGCGACGGGACGGTTCGGCGCGCAGATGCGCGTCTCGCTGACGAACGACGGCCCGTTCACGGTCCTGCTGGAGATGTGAGCCCCGAGCCACTGAGCCGCTGAGCCCTAGGGCTCGACCACCGTCTCCTGCGCGGCGGCCGTCGTGTCGGCCAGCAGCGGCGCGTCCACGGGCACGTTCCGCTTGACCAGGGCCAGCGCGATCGGGCCGAGTTCGTGGTGGCGTACGGACGTGGTGATGAAGCCGATCTTCCGGCCGTCGGGCCCCTCGTCCGCGCGGCGCAGTTCCGTGCCGTGCGGCGGGAGATGGACCTCGCTGCCGTCCAGGTGGAGGAAGACGAGACGACGCGGCGGCTTGCCGAGGTTCTGCACGCGGGCGACGGTCTCCTGCCCGCGGTAGCAGCCCTTCTGGAGGTGAACGGCCGTGCCGATCCAGCCCAGTTCGTGCGGGATGGTGCGGTGGTCGGTCTCGAAGCCGAGGCGCGGCTGGTGGTTCTCGACGCGCAGCGCCTCGAAGGCGAGGAGCCCGGCCGCGGGACCGGCCTTCTGCGCGTACGACTCCAGGTCGGCGCGCGGCAGGAAGAGATCACGCCCGTACGCCGTCTCGCGGACGACGGCGTCGCCCGGGACCTCGGCGATCGAACCGGCCGGCAGATGCACGACCGCGAACTCGTCCGTCCGGTCGGCGACTTCGACGCGGTAGAAGAACTTCATCGACTCCAGGTAGGCGATCAGCGCGTCCTGGGTGCCGGGTTCGGTGTGCATCCACACCGTGGCGCCGTCGTCGACGAGGTACAGGGCGTGCTCGATGTGGCCGTGCGCGGAGAGGATCAGCGCCTCGGTGGCGTGGCCCGCCGGGAGGTCGGTGACGTGCTGGGTGAGCAGCAGGTGCAGCCAGCTCAGCCGGTCGTCGCCGGTGACGGTGAGGACCCCGCGGTGCGAGAGGTCCACGAATCCGGTTCCGTCGGCGAGGGCACGCTGTTCGCGGAACAGGTCGCCGTAGTGGGCGGCGACGCCTTCGTCCACGCCCTCGGCGGGGACGGCGCCGGGCAGGGACAGCAGGGGGCTCTTCATGTGCCTAAGCCTACGACTCGGTAGTTGAATTCTTCAGCGAGCTCTTGCGCGTGCAGTCCTTGCACCGCCCGAAGATCGCGAAGTGCTTCATGTCGGTGTCGAAGCCGAACGACTCGCGCAGCCGCGCCCGGAAGTCGTCGGCGACCTCGACGTCGGCCTCGATGACGTTGGTGCAGTCCCGGCACACCAGGTGGATGTGGTGGTGCCGGTCGGCCAGGTGGTACGTCGGCGCCCCGTGCCCGAGGTGGGCATGGCTGACCAGGCCGAGCTCCTCCAGGAGCTCCAGCGTCCGGTAGACCGTCGAGATGTTCACGCCCGACGCCGTCCTGCGCACTTCGACCAGGATGTCGTCCGGGGTCGCGTGCTCCAGCGTGTCCACGGCTTCGAGCACAAGCTGCCGCTGCGGAGTCAGCCGGTAACCGCGCTGCCGCAGATCACTCTTCCAGTCGGTGCTCACCACGCCGCCCAGTCTAGGACCCCAGGATCTGTCGCACGCGCGTGACGACGTTCTCCAGGTCGAAGGGCTTGGGGAGGAGGACGACCGGGACGTCGTGGCCGTCCTCGCGCAGGATGCGGACCACCTGGCGGCTGTCGAGGTCCGGGAGCCGCATGTCCAGGACGACGACGTCCGGGGCCCGGCTGTAGACGGTGTTCAGCGCGGCGACCCCGCCGGCGACGGTGATGACCTCGAAGCCGGCCAGGCCGAAGGTCTGTGCGAGCAGCTCGCGGACGGCGGGCTCGTCGTCGACGACGAGGACGCTGGCGGCGGAAACACGTGTGGGACCGGTCACTCCAGCAGAGTTACCGGCCCCACATCAGAGGAGCGTGAACGTTCGCTTGATACGGCTTGAGAGATGCCGTACGCGAACGGCGGGCGTCCGGGGTGCGCGTCCTACTTGAAGAACGCGATCCCGTCGTCCGGCATGTCGTCGGGCAGGTGCTTGGCCCAGCGCTCGACATCCTCCGGGGTGACGACCTTCTTCAGGTGCGCCGACATGTAGGGGCGCAGCTCGACCTCGGGGGTCTGCTTCTCGCCGACCCACATGAGGTCGCTCTTCACGTACCCGTAAAGCCGCTTGCCTCCGGTGTACGGGCCCGAGGCCGCCGTGCGTGCGACGGCGTCCGTGACCAGGTCGATCTGCGGCTTCTTGTCCGCCAGGTCGCCGTACCAGATCTCCACGACACCGTCGTCGCGGGTCATGACGACCTCGACCTTGCGGTTGTCGTCGATGCGCCAGAAGCCGGACTCGGTCTCCAGCGGGCTGACCTTGTTCCCCTCGGCGTCGAGCACCCAGGTGCGCGAGTGGTACTCCAGGAAGTCCCGGCCGTCGTGGCTGAAGGTGACCTCCTGACCGAAGTTGCACTTCTCGGAACCCGGGAAGTCGTGCACGCCGGCACCGGCCCAGTCGCCGAGCAGGAAGGCGAGGGGGACCAGGCCCTTGTGGAGGTCGGACGGGATCTCGATCATGAGGTCGGCAGTTCCTTGATGGGGGTCAGCGCTGGCCCTGGTACAGCTTCTTCACGGTCAGACCGGCGAAGGCGAGAACGCCGACGCAGACCAGGACCAGCAGGGTTTCGAAGAAGATCTCCACGGGTGCTCCTCGGATGAGCGGGTGCGCGTATGTACACAGGACCGAGCCCCAATCCTAGTCGCCCGGGGCCCGGCCCTCTCCATGAGGTACGCCATGCAGGCTCAGCTCAGCAGCTGGCTCTGCAGCACCACCGTCTGCTGGAACGGCACGGCCTGCGCGGTGCCCTTGCGGGACTGCACGATCAGGGCGAGGGTGTCGCCGGCCTTGAGATACGCCTGCCGCTCGTTCGTGGCTCCGTACGGCTTCGCCTCGGCGTACACGTAGTGCTGCACGTCCTCGATCGTCGCCTTCTCCGGGAAGCCCTCGTCGGTGTGCACCTCGGAGGCGCCCCGCACCATGTACCGCGGACTGTCGAAGCCGAACACATCCTCCTGGATGCTGTCCACGACGGCCGCCGTATTGAACTGGAGCAGATAGATCCGCGTGTGCGTGCCGTCCCCGGTGGTCCAGCCACGCGCCGCGACGTGCCGCAGGCCGTTGTCGGTCAGCAACCCGCCGAGCTCCTCGCGGTCCTCCGACACCGCGTACTCCGCCAGGAAGTCCTTCGTCCTCAGCCAGCCGTCCTCGCCGCGCAGCGCCTGGTCGGCCTTTGCGCCCTTGGGCGCGGGCAGGACGAGTTTCCGCAGGTCCGCGTAGTGGGCACCCGCCACGTTCTCGTCGGCGAAGGGACCGGGGCTGCCGGCGGGCAGCGGCGGCTTGCTGATCGTCGGGTAGTCCCAGCGCCCGTCCGACTCGGTCGCCAGACCGGGTACGTCCGTCCGCTCCATCCGCGTGATGCCATACGCGGCCGACGTACCGACTGCCCCGAAGACCACGACGGCGGCGGTCCACCGCAGGACGGCACGCAGGACCCGGCGGTCCTTCCTGACCTTGACGGGAGCCACGTCCACGAGCTGCGCGTCGGGAGCCACCACCACTGTCTGCGGGTGCTGCTCGGCCTGTTCCATCTGCTCGGTCATACCGCCTCCCCGGGTTCTGCGATGCGGTCGAGCTGTTCGCGCAGCAGCGTCGCGACGAGAGTGGTGTCCATCGACTTGACCGCATGCGCGGTGAGGCTGACCAGCACGTCGCCCTGGTAGGCGGAGCAGACCATCGTGTCGAGCTTCTCGCCCGCGATCTTGGGCGGCAGGAAGCAGTGGGCGTTCTTGTAGCCCTTGATCTCCGGGCCCTTGCGGAAGATCTTGAGGGCGCTGAGAAACTCGTTCTGGAACCTCACGCTGTCCCGTATGGCTGCCTTGTTCTCCATCTGGGAGAGCACGATGCTCACCGTGGGGGGATCGATGTTTATCGAGTCGTAGTAGCTGCGCATCGCCATGCCCTTGATGCGCTCCTTGTCGATCTCCTTCTCCAGCTGCCGCCGCGTGGAGCGGGGCAGGTCGCGCAGCGACTCCTTGCGCAGGGCGGTGGCCTGACGTCCACTCAGCTCGGCGTCGGAGCCGAACTCGGCGATGTCCGGGCCCCGGTTCCAGCCGTCGGGACCGAACGGCACGAGCATGCCTGCCAGTCCGGAGCCCTCCTTCACCTTCACGACGCCGTGCTCGGCCGCAGGGAGGCGCCAACGCGGCGCGCCCGCGTCACGGTCGGCATCCTGGACGGTCACGACGGTGTAGCCGACGCCGCCGATGACGGCTCCCAGCAGGAGGACGGCACCGGCGACGGCGGCGATACGGCCGGGCCGCAGGCGCTTCTTCTTCGGTGCCTGCTCGGGATCCTGTACAGGGGCCCGCACTGGCGGTTCCTGAACAGGGGTTTCCTGTACGGGCTCCACGGGTGTCGTCGGTTCCATGGGCGCGGTCGGGTTCTCGTTCACAGCCGCCCCATCTGCCGCTCGGCCAGGTCCATGATCGTCTTCTTGGGGATCGGCTTGCTGTCGTAGACCCAGATCTCCATGGCGATGTCGCCGCGGTAGGCGTGCGCTTCGGCCTCGTACAGCGGCAGATAGCCCGGCCTGGTGTCGGGGTCGGCGTGGACGTACGCCATGCCGTCCCCCGTGCCGGGGATGGACCAGCTGTCGGTGCCGCTGTCCTTCTCCGCCCAGAAGAGCGCGTTGTCGAACTCGTCGGAGGCGCCGATGCCCTCCTCCTGGCGGTACTGCACGAGACGGATCTCGACGCTGTACGTGCTGCCCCTCTGCCAGCCGGTGACGGCGGCCCGGCGGAACTCGTCCTGGACGAGGTTCTTGAAGCCGACGTCCGGCTTCTTGAACGACTCCGCGTAGTCGGCCACGTCCATCCAGCCGTCCTTGCCCATGAGGTACTTGGACGCCTGCGTCCCCTTCGGCCGCTTGACCAGCAGCCTGCGCAGGTCGCCGTCGACCTTCACCTTGCGGTCCTGCGCGGCCGACAGCGGCTCGGGGCCGTCGCCCTTGGCCTGCTTGACCACGGGCTGCGAGAGGTACGGCAGCTCGGTGGGCTCGCGGTCGGCCTGGACGAGATAGCCGGCGCACGTGCCGGCGACCAGCCCCAGCACGGCGGCGCCGGCGATCAGCAGCGTCGTACGGCCGCGCCGACGGACCCGCGGAGCACCTGCCGCGACTTCGGCCACTCCGGGGGCCTCCGACGCCTCGGGTCTTTCCGTGACTTCCGTGACTTCCGCGACTTTCTGCACTTCTGGCACTTCTGGCACTTCTGGCACTTCCAAGACGTCCCCCCACAGAACGTGAAGCGCGGATTCCGTATTCGCGCGCACAGGAGACCCACGGGTGACACACGGGGTTGCGCGCGCGTTGGTTACGATTCGGACTACCGTTCGGGGCATACGATTCGGGCATGGCGAAGAAGCTCGTGATCAAGGTGACGGCGGGGGCCGACGCCCCCGAGAGGTGCTCCCAGGCGTTCACGGTCGCGGCGGTCGCCGTGGCCAGCGGTGTCGACGTCTCCCTCTGGCTGACCGGCGAGTCCGCCTGGTTCGCGCTGCCGGACCGCGCCGCCGAGTTCGAGCTGCCGCACGCGGCCCCGCTACCCGACCTGATCGATTCGGTCCTGGCCGCCGGCCGCGTCACCCTGTGCACGCAGTGCGCGGCCCGCCGCGACATCACGGAGAAGGACGTCCTCGACGGCGTACGCATCGCGGGCGCGCAGGTGTTCGTCCAGGAGGCGATGGCGGACGAGACGCAGGCACTCGTCTACTGATCTCGTCCACTGGTACCGAGCCCCGGCCGGACGACCGATCTGGTCACCGGCCCAGACCTACTGGCGGCGCTTCTTCCCGTCCAGCTCGTCCCACCAGTCGTCGGACTTCGGGTCGCCGGACGGGTCGTCCCACCAGCGGTCCTCGGGGCCGCGCCGGTTGGCGACCATCGCTGCGAGCGGCGGAATCACCATCGCCACCACGCACATCCCGACGGCCGCCGGAATCGACCAGATGCGCACGACTCCCCAGGCCAGGACGAAGAGCCCGATGCACGTCCCCATCATGGCGAAGTAAACGTGTCGTCTTCGCGCGTACATACGTCCAGCGTATGCCGGACGCAGCCGAAGGGCCGCACCCCGATCCGGTAAGCGTCCAACCGTTCCTAGGGGCTGAGCGGGGGTGAGTCCTGATGCCAGAACCCCCGCTCAGCCGAACGCCCCGAACGGTGTTGGGCATTCTGGTCCACCGCGTTCTCGCTGTGTCCGGGCGGCACGGATCGGGTCCGTGGTCCGACAACACGCGGGCGGTTTCCCTCACGTCCCGGGGTATCTGATCCCGCCTGGACGGTCCGATGCCCCGCACGATCACTCTGGTCGTGCGGGGGCGGTGCCGTCCGTCGCCGGATCGGGTGCCCCAGGGCGCGCCTGCCGATCGCCACGGCGGCTGCGTCGTGACGGCTGGTCTTTCTGGTCTTGCTCTTCAGGGGCTTTTGCCAGTGCTGGGCGCCCCAGCGGGAGGTGTAGGCCGGGTCGACGGCGACCAGCGGGATGCCGAATTCGGCGGCCATGGAAAGCAGCCTCGCGCGCAGCCGGGCGACGGGCATGCCGGAGATGAGGTGGCGGAACCGTTTGCGGCGGCCGTGCTTTTCTCGGGTGGTCTCGGAGGTGAAGTCCAGGTCCTCGACCGCGATCGCCAGGCCGTGCCTCCTGGACCAGTGCAGGAGGCGGGTCAGGGCGTGGCGCACCTGCGCGTCCCGGTGCGCGGCGGTGCCGGACAGGTCGTAGTCGAACCGGCGCGGGGAGCCGACCGGGTTGCCGTGCGCATCCAGCCGCCAGGCCGCCAGATGATCCGCGTTCGTATCCACGCCGACCAGACCGCTCGCGCGGGCGGCGGACAGCACCACGGTCTGGACCGGGAGCATGGTCCAGGAAGCGGTCAGGTACCAGCGCCCGCGGTCGGTGTCTTCGTGGATCGCCACCCCGGATGGGCCGGGCACCACGAACGGCGCCGCCACCTCCCGCAACCCGCCCACCCCGTCACCCCCACTCGGCGCGAAGAACCGTCACCGCGCTCAACGACGACCGCACGCAAGGTCACGCATTCGACGCAAGAACTCCCGTTCCCTTCCACGGCCCGGGCCCGCCGCAGCCGGGGCACTCACTCATGCACCCCACAACGCGCTCAATCGTCATGATCGGCCGAAGGGCCGCACCCCCGGGGGTGCGGCCCTTCG
>NZ_JBEXDZ010000058.1:0-51053 GCF_040606085.1 Streptomyces sp. NPDC005485
CGTTCGGCTCCGGTCCGGCTGCGGATCCCGGCCATCGAGGTCGACACCCCGGTCATCCGGCTGGGGCTGGCGCCGGACGGCAGTGTGCAGGTGCCAGCGGCCGCGGCCCGCCGGGCTGCGGTCGTAGTACGCCCAGTGGCAGGTCGAGGTCTCGCAGGCCTTCAGGCGCAGCCAGGTCCCTTCGACCAGGGCCTGGGCGATCGCCGCCGCCACCTGTGCGGCGAGTGGTGCGGGCGGGGCCGGGGCGAGGGCGGCGGCGCCGTTGTCCTCGTCCACCGTCACCAGCAGGGGTGCCCGCGCGAGGAGCACGCCGAGCGGGGTGACGGTTTCGTGCGGCGGGTGGCCGGCGTGGGCCAGGCATGCCACGCGCAGCGATTCGCGCAGTTCACGGGCCGCCGCCACGTCCTCCTGCGCGAGGGCGAAGGGCGCGCGCCCTTCCGCCGTGTCCAGGGAGTCGGCGCCCGACTCGATGTCGAGGGTGTTCACCAGGGACTGGATCAGGGCCAGGCCGCCGGGAGCGGGCGCCCTGTCGCTCATGGCTGCCCCCCGAGAAAGCACAACATGGTTGCGACGTTACCTCCAATGCGGGAGCATGCAGTAACCGTTACCCCTTAGGGGCTTCTACCGGTAACTGGAGGAATGGTCATGGCTCTCGCCAAGCTGGGTGTCGTCGTCCTGGACTGTCCCGACCCGGGAGTGCTCGCCGGGTTCTACGCCGAGGTGCTCGGCGGCACGGTCGAGGGCGAGGGCGACTGGGTCGACCTGCGGGTGCCCGGCGGAGCGTCGCTGGCGTTCCAGGCCGCGCCCGGCCACGTACCGCCGAAGTGGCCCGCGCCGGACGACTCGCAGCAGTTCCATCTGGACCTGACCGTCGAGGACCTGGACGTGGCAGAGAAGGGCGTGCTCGCGCTCGGGGCGAAGGTCCTGGACGCGGAGGACCGGTCGCGTACCTGGCGTGTGTACGCGGACCCGGCGGGGCACCCGTTCTGCCTCTGCGCCTGCTGACCGCCGCGTCCGCGGATCTCTGCGTCCGCCGGCCCAGGAAACCCGACCGACCGAGGAGGACCTCATGGCACCTGTGGCACGTTTCCGTTCCGTCGTTCTGGACTGTCCCGACCCGCGCGCACTCGCCGACTTCTACGCGAAGGTCGCGGGCGGCACTCCCGAGGCGGAGGACGACGACTGGGTCGTCCTTCGGATTCCGGAGGGTCCGCGGCTGGCGTTCCAGCGGGCGGCGGGATTCGTCCCCCCGGAGTGGCCGCGGGCCGATCGCAACTCGCAGCAGTTCCACGTCGACTTCGACGCGGGCAGCACCTGGGAGGAGATCGACGCCGCCCAGGAGAAGGTCCTCGCGCTGGGTGCCCGGCCGCTGGATCTCGACGACCGGGACGGCAAGCAGGACTGGCGGGTGTACGCCGATCCGGCAGGGCATCCCTTCTGCCTCTGCCGGATCGATCACGCGTAGGACGAGGTGAACCGCGCCGTCATCCGTCCAGTTCCGCGATCTTCGCCATGGACGGCTCGCGGCGCTGCTGGGCGGCGCGGGCCGTGAAGTCCGCGCTGCGCAGCACCCGTTGGACATTGCCCCAGGTGAGCAGGGCGAGGTCGGACTCGGTCCAGCCGCGGTCGAGGAGTTCGGCGATCAGGCGCGGGTAGCCGGACGCGTCGGGGAGGTCCTGGGGGTGCGCGGATCCGGAGTCGAAGGTGCCCGACAGTCCGACGCCCTCCGGGCCCGCGATCGTACGGACGTGGTCGAGGTGGTCGGCGACGTCCCGGACGGACGGGCCCGTCTGCTCGGCGGTGAGCGGGACCAGGCACAGGCCCTTGGCGGCGGCCAGCTCCCGGAGCAGGTCGTCGGGGAGGTTGGCCGGGTGGGGGCGCAGGGCGCGGGCCGCGGAGCGGGTGAACAGCACCGGCGCCTTGGACACGGCGAGGGAGCGGCGGATCGTGGCCTCGGAGGCGCCGGAGAGGTCGGCCACGACACCGATCCGGTTCATCTCGCGGAGGACCTCCTCGCCGAAGCGGGTCAGGCCCGCCTCGCTCGCCCAGGAGACGCCCGAGAGGGTGAGTGCGCGCAGGCCGAGGGAGTGCAGGGCGCGCAGGATGCCCATCGAGTCGCCGAGCGCGCTCGCTCCGGCGGGGCCGAGGACGACGGCGACGCGGCCGCAGTTGCGGGCGTCGGTGGTCTGCCCGGCGCTGCACGCCAGCCGCAGGCCCTCGGGGTGGGTCTGGACGACCGTTTTGACGAGGTCGAGCTGCTCCAGGGTCGCGCCGACGGCCCGGTCCCCGGTCAGCCCCTCGGGCAGGTGCAGCGACCAGAACAGTGCGCCCACGTGCCCCCGGCGCATCCGCGGCACATCCGTGTCCACGGCGCTCTCGCCCAGCTCCAGGTCGAACCAGGGGAGGTGGCGCAGCGCCCAGGGCAGACCGCTGTAGCCGTCGGCGACGGGGTGGGCGGCGAGGAAGGCGTGCGCCCGCGCGAGCGGGTCCCCGTCCGGGGTCGGTGCCGTCGTTGCGGGGAGTTCCGCTTCGACGGGAGGCTCCGGCCGGACGGCGGGCCGTTCGTCCAGCTCGCCCACCTCGGCGGTGGTGTGCAGTTCGTCCTGGAGGTCGGCCATGGCGGGGCTCCGTAAGTCAACGTGATCGCAGTACGGTCACCGTCGCACGGAGCTTCCGGGGCTTCCTGGTGGGCGGGGCGTTTGGGGGTACGCCCCAGGTACGCCCCACCCTCCTGCGGAGGTCCGGGGTGTCAGCCGTCCAGCTGCTCCAGGGTCGCGTTCGAGGGCCCTCGCGTGGTCCGGAGCTCGCGGGCGACGTCCTCGGCCGCGCCCAGCACCCGTACCGCGTTCTGCCAGGTCAGCTTGGCCAGGTCGGTCCCGGACCAGCCGCGGTCGAGCAGTTCCGCGATCAGGTTCGGGTATCCGGAGACGTCGCCGAGTCCGTCCGGGGTGAACGCCGTGCCGTCGTAGTCGCCGCCGATGCCCAGGTGGTCGATGCCGGCCACCTCGCGCATGTGGTCCAGGTGGTCGGCGACGGTCGACACCGTGGCGAGGGGGCGCGGGTTGGTCTCCTCGAAGGCGCGGTGGACCTTCATCGCCTCCGGGGTGGTGGCGAGGTGGTGGAAACCGTGGGCGCGCATGTTCTCGTCGGCGGCCGCCGTCCAGTCGACGGCGGCCTGGAGCACGAACTTCGGCACGAACGTCACCATCGCCACTCCCCCGTTGGCGGGCAGCCGCTCCAGGACGTCGTCCGGGATGTTGCGCGGGTGGTCGCACACCGCGCGCGAGGAGGAGTGGGAGAAGATCACGGGTGCGGAGGTGGCGTCGAGGGCGTCGCGCATCGTCGTCGCCGCCACGTGGGAGAGGTCGACGAGCATGCCCTCGCGGTTCATCTCCGCCACGACCGCGCGGCCGAAGGCCGACAGACCGCCGACGCCCGGCTCGTCGGTCGCCGAGTCCGCCCACGCGTTGTTGTCGTTGTGCGTGAGGGTCATGTAGCGGACCCCGAGTGCGTACAACGCCCGTAGCGTGGCGAGGGAGTTGGCGATCGAGTGGCCGCCCTCCGCGCCCATGAGGGAGGCGATGCGGCCCTCGGCGCGGGCCGCCTCCATGTCGGCGGCGGTCAGCGCGCCGCGCAGGTCCTTGGGATAGCGCGCGATCAACTGCCGTACGCAGTCGATCTGTTCGAGCGTGGCGGGCACCGCGTCCGGCTGGTCCGAGCGGACGTACACCGACCAGAACTGCGCGCCGACGGCGCCGGCGCGCAGCCGTGCCAGGTCGGTGTGCAGGTGGGCGCTCTGGTCGGTGGCGATGTCGCGGGCGCCGAGGTCGTAGCGGACCTGCTCGCGCAGTGCCCAGGGCAGGTCGTTGTGCCCGTCGACGACGGGGAACTCGGCGAGGAGTGCGCGAGCCTGATCGAGAGAGGACACGCGCGTCACTTCCCGAAGCCGAAGCCGCCGGCCGCGCCCTCGACCTTGGCGCGCAGCCGCTTGCCCTTCTCCGTGGCCTGGTCGTTCAGATCCTGCTGGAACTCCCGCATCCGGCCGAGGAGTTCCTCGTCGTGCGCGGCGAGGATCCGGGCGGCGAGCAGGCCCGCGTTGCGCGCGCCGCCGACCGAGACGGTCGCGACGGGGACACCGGCCGGCATCTGCACGATCGACAGCAGCGAGTCCATGCCGTCCAGGTACTTGAGGGGCACGGGGACGCCGATGACCGGCAGCGGGGTGACGGAGGCGAGCATGCCGGGAAGGTGGGCCGCACCCCCGGCGCCCGCGATGATCGCCTTGAGACCGCGCTCGGCGGCCTGCTCGCCGTACGCGATCATCTCGTGCGGCATCCGGTGCGCGGAGACGACGTCCACCTCGTAGGGGATCTCGAACTCGTCGAGGGCCTGCGCGGCGGCCTCCATGACGGGCCAGTCGGAGTCCGACCCCATGACGATGCCTACAACAGGGCTCATTCGGTGATCGTGCCTCTCAGGTAACCGGCTGCGTGCCGGGCGCGCTCAAGGACGTCGTCCAGGTCGTCGCCGTAGGTGTTGACGTGGCCGACCTTGCGTCCGGGCTTCACGTCCTTGCCGTACATGTGGATCTTGAGCTGGGGGTCGCGGGCCATGCAGTGCAGGTACGCGGAGTACATGTCGGGGTAGTCGCCGCCGAGGACGTTGACCATGACGGTCCACCTGGCGCGCGGGCGCGGGTCGCCGAGGGGCAGGTCGAGGACCGCACGGACGTGGTTGGCGAACTGCGAGGTGATCGCGCCGTCCTGGGTCCAGTGGCCCGAGTTGTGCGGGCGCATCGCCAGTTCGTTGACGAGGATGCCGGGCTTCCCGTCGGGTCCGCGGGTCTCGAAGAGCTCCACGGCGAGGTGGCCGACGACTCCGAGTTCCTTGGCGATGCGCAGGGCCAGTTCCTCGGCGCGCAGGGCGAGCTCGTCCGCTATGCCGGGCGCGGGGGCGATCACGGTGTCGCAGACGCCGTCGACCTGCTGGGACTCGACCACCGGGTACGCGACGGCCTGGCCGTGCGGCGAGCGTACGACGTTCGCCGCCAGCTCCCGTACGAAGTCGACCTTCTCCTCGGCGAGGACGGGGACGCCCGCGCGGAAGGGGTCGGCCGCCTCTTCGAGGGAGCGGACGAACCACACCCCCTTGCCGTCGTATCCGCCGCGCACGGTCTTGAGGATCACGGGGAACCCGTCGCCCTCCGCCGCGAACGCCGCCACGTCCTCGACGTCGCGCACGATCCGGTGCCGGGGACACGGCACACCGATCTCGTCGAGCTTGGCGCGCATCACCCCCTTGTCCTGGGCGTGCACGAGCGCGTCGGGGCCGGGGCGGACGGGGATGCCGTCCGCCTCCAGGGCTCTGAGGTGCTCGGTGGGTACGTGTTCGTGATCGAAGGTGATCACGTCGCAGCCCCGCGCGAAGTCACGCAGCGTGTCGAGGTCGCGATAGTCGCCGATGACGACATCGCCGACGACCTGCGCCGCGGAATCCTGAGGGGTGTCACTGAGGAGCTTGAATCTGATGCCGAGCGGGATACCTGACTCGTGTGTCATACGAGCGAGCTGACCGCCGCCGACCATGCCGACTACCGGGAACGTCACGCTCCAAGAGTATCGGCCACGCCACAGTGGCCGGTTTCCGTCCCTTTTTCCAGCGCTTTGCCCGTTGTCGGGGGGTCCTGGCGGGCGGCCATGGGCTTGTCTTTGCGCCTCCGTGAAGCGGTCCACAGGCACCAGCGGGGGGCCGCTGGTTAGCATGGCTTGGTTGACGTATCCGACTGACGGGGGCTGGCGACACCATGGGCACTGGTTCCTCGGGGCTGCGGGCGGGGCCCCGCAGCACACTGCGCGAGCGCTTCGACCTGCTCGCGCGCGAGGTCGTGAAGTTCGGTGCCGTGGGGGCCCTGGGCACCGTCGTCAACTTCGGCGTCTCGAATTTCCTGTGGCACACCACGAGCCTGCAGGCCGTGCGAGCCAACATCATCGCCACCGTCGTCGCGATCTTCTGCAACTACCTGGGCTTCCGCTACTTCACCTACCGTGACCGGGACCGCAGTGCCCGCACGAAGGAACTGACGCTGTTCCTGGCGTTCAGCGCGGTCGGTCTGGTGATCGAGAACGGGATTCTGTACGCGGCGATCTACGGCTTCGGCTGGGACAGCTCGCTGCAGCGGAACGTCTTCAAGGTGCTCGGCATCGGAATCGCGACGATGTTCCGGTTCTGGTCGTACCGGACGTGGGTGTTCCGTACGTTGCCCGCGCGTGAGGCCGTCGCCAGTGCGGAATCGTTCCTGGAGGCGGGGTCGACCGAGCGGCCTGCTCAGCGGGTCAGCTGACGGCACCCTGGGGTGGTGCGGGCCTTGCTGGGGGCTGCCGCCCCCGGGCCCCCGCTGTCGGCCTGACGGCCTCGCTCTCAAACGCCGGACGGGCTGAAAACCCGTCCGTCCCCCTCACCGAACCGTCGGCTCCTCCTCCGTCGGCTGCGGTCGCTTCATCGGTGTCCTCGACAGGAACAGGCCGAAGACCGGGGGCTGGGCCTGGAGCATCTCCAGGCGGCCGCCGTCGGCCTCGGCGAGGTCGCGGGCGACCGCGAGGCCGATGCCCGTGGAGTTGCGGCCGCTGATCGTGCGCTCGAAGATGCGGGCCCCGAGGTCGGCCGGGACGCCGGGGCCCTCGTCGGTGACCTCGACGACGGCCTGGTTGCCGATGACGCGGGTGCGCAGGGCGACGGTGCCGCCGCCGTGCATGAGGGAGTTCTCGATGAGGGCCGCCAGGACCTGGGCGACCGCGCCCGGCGTGCCGACGGCCCTCAGGTGGCGCTTGCCCGAGCTGACGATGGCGCGGCCCGCGCTGCGGTAGGCCGGGCGCCACTCCTCCAGCTGCTGCTTGATGACCTCGTCCAGGTCGAAGGTGACGGCGGAGCCCGTACGCGGGTCGCGCGAGTTGGTGAGCAGCCGCTCCACGACGTCCGTGAGCCGCTCGACCTGCGTCAGCGCGATGGTCGCCTCCTCCTTCACCGTGTCCGGGTCGTCGGTGAGGGTGATCTCCTCCAGGCGCATGGACAGGGCCGTCAGCGGCGTACGGAGCTGGTGGGAGGCGTCGGCGGCGAGGCGGCGCTCGGCGGTGAGCATGCGCGCGATCCGTTCCGCGCTGCCGTCGAGGACGTCCGCGACACGGTCGAGCTCGGGGACGCCGTACCGCTTGTGGCGCGGCCGGGGGTCGCCGGAGCCGAGCCGTTCCGCGGTCTCGGCGAGGTCGGTGAGCGGGGAGGCGAGGCGGTTGGCCTGGCGGACCGCGAGGAGGACGGCGGCGACGATGGCGAGCAGCGCGACCGCGCCGATGATCAGCAGCGTACGGCCGACTTCCCGGGTCACCGACGAGCGCGGCTCCTGGACGGTGACCGTCTCGCCCTCCTCGCCCTTGACCGTGGAGTGGATGACGTCACCGCCGGGTTTGGTGCCGACCTCGATGGGGTCCTTGCCCGGGATCCGGATCATCGCGTACCGCTGGCCCGTGACCTGGGACTTGAGGACCTCCCGGCTGACGTGCGCGTCGCCGATGAGCCGGCTGTCCACGATGCTCGCCAGCTTCTGCGCCTCGGAGTCCACCCGCTCCTGGGCGCTGTTGCCGATCGTGCGGGTCTCGACGATGACGAGGGAGACGCCGAAGACGGCGATCACCACGAGCACCACGGCGAGCGTGGACTGGATCAGTCGGCGGCGCATGTCCTCTTACCTGTACGGAAACTCGGGCGGACCCGGCGGTGCGGTGCCGGTCAGCTCTTCTCGAAGCGGAAGCCGACGCCCCGTACCGTCGCGATGTAGCGGGGGTTCGCCGCGTCGTCGCCGAGCTTCTTGCGCAGCCAGGAGATGTGCATGTCGAGGGTCTTGGTGGACGACCACCATGTGGTGTCCCAGACCTCGCGCATGAGCTGGTCGCGGGTGACGACCCGGCCCGCGTCGCGCACCAGCACCCGCAGCAGGTCGAACTCCTTGGCGGTGAGCTGGAGTTCCTCGTCGCCCATCCAGGCGCGGTGCGACTCGACGTCGATCCGTACGCCGTGCGTGGCGGGCGGCTGCTGGGGCTCGGCGGCGCCGCGCCGGAGCAGGGCCCGGACGCGGGCGAGCAGTTCGGCGAGCCGGAAGGGCTTGGTGACGTAGTCGTCGGCGCCCGCGTCGAGGCCGACGACGGTGTCCACCTCGTCGGCGCGCGCGGTCAGGATGAGGACGGGCACGGTGTGGCCTTCGGCGCGCAGGCGGCGGGCGACCTCGAGGCCGTCCATGCCGGGCAGACCGAGGTCCAGGACGACCAGATCGATGCCGCCCTGCATGCCGGCGTCGAGCGCGGTGGGTCCGTCTTCGCGCACCTCGACCTCGTAACCTTCCCGGCGCAGGGCGCGGGCCAGCGGCTCCGAGATGGACGCGTCGTCCTCGGCGAGCAGTACACGGGTCATGAGCTGATGGTAGACCGCCCTGGACAGGAGCCGGGGTGTGATCGTCGACCGTGATTCTTACCTGGGTCTGCGAGAATGCCCGGGCGAAACGGAGTTTCTGGTTCCGACGTTCGAACCTGCGGCTGTGGGATGCGATCTCGCTGAACACCTTCGAATGCATGTCCGCGGTTCCATGATCGCCTGTGATCCATATCTCAAGTCCTTCCATATCCGGCAGTGTCGTGTCGTATGGTGACCCAAACGCCTGTAGCAACACCGGGGACCTTTGGCGGGCACTTGACGCTGAAGGTCTCTTTTGTGTGCGGGTCGGCTGCTGCCGGCCTTGAAAGGAATGACCTGTGGCCGGGCCCCGAGCGCGCTGAACGTGCGAGGGGCGTGGATCCCGGTGGTCGCCGTCCACCGCTTCGCAACCCGGAGCGGACTCCCCGTGGGCGTGGGGTGGACGGTCGAACCCCGCCGGTGCCGGCCGCCCCACCGGGCGCGCAACGCTCATGCCGCGCGTCCCGAACCAGCAAGGATCGACCATGGCGTCCAGCCTGACGAAGGACTCGGTCACCCCGGGCACCCCCGGATCCGAGAAGACCTTCTTCGGCCACCCCCGCGGACTGGCCACTCTCTTCATGACCGAGATGTGGGAGCGTTTCTCCTACTACGGCATGAAGGCTCTGCTCCCGCTGTACCTCGTGGCACCGGGGGGCCTGCACCTCAGCGCGGCCACCGCGACCGCCATCTACTCGGTGTACCTGTCGCTGGTGTACCTGCTCGCCCTCCCCGGCGGCTGGTTCGCCGACCGCGTGCTCGGCCCCCGCAAGACGGTCGCCGTCGCGGGCCTGATCATCATGCTGGGCCACCTCACGCTGGCCCTGCCCTCCTCCGGCACCTTCTACGCGGGCCTCGGCCTCGTCGCGATCGGTTCCGGTCTGCTGAAGGCCAACATCTCCACGATGGTCGGCCACCTCTACGACGGCCCGGACGACCCGCGCCGCGACGGTGGCTTCACGGTCTTCTACATCGGCATCAACCTCGGCGCCTTCGCCGCTCCGCTGACGATCGGCACCATCGGCGAGAAGGTCAACTGGCACCTCGGCTTCGCGCTCGCCGCACTCGGCATGGCCCTGGGCCTCGCCCAGTACCTGCTCGGCAGCCGCCACCTCAGCGCCCGCTCCAGCGAGGTCCCCACGCGGCTGTCCGACGAGGAGAAGGCCGCCACGCTGCGCAAGTCCGCGATGTGGGCCGCCGTCGCCGTCGTCTTCTACGCGATCGTCGGCTTCTCCGGCCACTACACGCTGAACTGGCTGCTGGTCCCGATCACCCTCGCCGGCCTGATCATCCCGATCATGGTCATCGGCCGCATCAAGCGCGACAAGGACCTCGACCGCGTCGAGCAGTCGAGGATGTCCGCGTACATCTGGTTCTTCGTCGCCGCGGCCGTCTTCTGGATGATCTACGACCAGGGCGGCTCGACCCTGTCGATCTTCGCCGACTCCTCCGCCGAGAACACCGTCTTCGGCTGGGAGTTCCCGGTCTCCTGGTACCAGTCCGTCAACCCGGTCATGATCATGGCGCTCGCCCCGCTGTTCGCCTGGGCGTGGCTGGCGCTGAACCGGCGCGGCAAGGAGCCCAGCACGGCGGTGAAGTTCGCCTCCGGTCTGATCCTGATCGGTGCGTCCTTCTTCCTCTTCCTCGCGCCGCTGGCGATCGCCGACAACGGTGAGAAGGCCGCCGCGATGTGGCTCGTCGCGATCTACTTCGTGCAGACCGTCGGTGAGCTGACCGTCTCCCCGGTGGGTCTGTCGGTCACGACGAAGATGGCTCCCGCGAAGTACGCCTCCCAGATGATGGGTGTCTGGTTCCTGGCCGTCACCGCCGGTGACGCCACGACGGGCCTGCTCTCCATCGCCGAGGTCGACCTCAACAAGACGGGCATCGTCGCCCTGGAGGCCACGCTCGCCGTGATCGCCGGTGTCGCGGTGTGGATGTACCGCAAGAAGGTCAAGGAACTGATGGGCGACGTCCACTGAGACGGGCCTGACGGTCTTTCGACTCCTACGGAGGGCCCCCGCACCGCTGTCGGTGCGGGGGCCCTCCGTGCGTTCAGCGCATGCGCCGCCCCGGCATGAACGTGAACACCGCGCCGCCCAGCAGGGTCACCGTGCCCGCGATCAGGCCGAGTGCCTTGAGCGTCCCGTGGCTGTCGGAGCCGGTCTCGGCGAGGCCGCCGCTGCCGCCGGAGGACGTACCGCCGCTGCCGGAGGACGAGCCGCCGCCCGAGGCGCCGCTCGCCTGCTCGGTGGTGTCCAGGGTGAGGGAGACCAGCCTGGTGGTCGGGGTGCAGGTGGTCGTGGTGCCGAGGGCGTCGATGATCAGCACACCCGGGGACAGGGTGGATTCACCGCTCCCGCCCGGCTTGTAGGTGCCCTTGAGGTCCGGGATCTCGATCGGGTCGCCCGACTTGATCTCCTTGGCGTTGGCCGGGCCCTCGACGTGCACGGTGCCCTTGTCGGCGCCGCCGAGGGTGACCTCCATCGAGGGCTTGACCGAGCCCGCCGGGATCGTCGCGGGGCTGTCCATCACCGACTTCTTGAACTGGACCGTGAGGCCGTAACTCCCGCCGTCCTTCTTGGCGTTGATCTGCACGGGTGAGGTGGCGTTCTTGTCCCCGATGGGCGTCTTGCACGCGTACGGGACGGAGACCTCCTTGCCCGGGAAGTCGCTCTGCCCGCCGTCGTCACCGCCCGATGAGCCGCCCGTGTCGCTGCCCTGGCTCGCACCGGCGGAGTCGCTCGGAGTGCCGGTCGCCGACTGCGAGGCGGAGGCGGAGGACGTCACGGAGGCGGACGGATCCGGTGACGTGGTCGGCGAACTCCCGCCGCCCTGCGTCACCTTGATGGTCGCCGCCGACTTCACCGTCTCGGTCGGCGCGCACTTGGTGTCCGTGCTGTAGGCGTTGATGGAGTACGCGTCGGGGGTGAGCGTCACCTCGCCCGGCGCCGTCAGCTTCAGCGTGCCCTTCATGTCGGACAGCACCATGGCGCCGCCCTTGGGGATGGCCGGGTTCTTGCGCGGCCCCTGCACGGGAACGGCGGTGGTCTGCGCGCCGGACGCCTTGAGGGTGCCGCTCGGCTGGACCGAGTCCTTCGGCAGGTCGATGAGGTCGGGGTTCTTCGAGGCGGCCTGGACGAACTTCCACACCACGTCGACCGTGTCACCGACCTTCGCCGTGGCAGGCGCGGTGATCTCCACCTTCGTGGTGCCCTCGACGGGGTCCAGGCCGGAGGCCGCGGGCGGAACGCACTTGGTGGCGTACGACACTTCGGCGGCCTGGGCGGGGCCCGCGGCCACTCCCAGCAGAATGCCCGCACCGCCGAGCATGAGCGCGACCCCGGCCGCGCTCGCTCTCTTCGGCTTGCTCACGTGTTTCCCTCTCTGGTCCGACTCGTCCGTCCCGTACGGCTCGGCTGAGCCGTAGGGCTGTTGTCGTGCGGTGCGGAGAGCTGACCGGTCGCCGTGGTCCCCGGATCGGTGTCCGGGGTGAACCACGGCAGGGCCGGAGTCGTAGGGGTCGCGGCGGGTGCGGAGGAGGAGGACCGGGCGGCGGGTGCGTGCAACTTGGGGATGCGCGAGGCGAGTTCGGGCAGGCCGAGGCCCAGGCCCCGGTGCCGGCCCCCAGGGCCCACAGGGCCGCTGCGGCCCGCCCGGCCGCCGAGGGAGCCCGTGCCGAAGCCGAAACGCCGCCGCCCGGCCGACGTGCGCGGCCGGATCCGGTCCACCACGGCCATCCCGATCCGGAACAACGCCGCCGGTACCACCACGCCGACCAGGATCCAGAAGAGGGTGACGCCCCAGGGCCGGCCCACGCCCCACGGCTGCTCGGCGAGAACCTTTCCGGCGTACTTCAGCGAGACGGTGTAGTCGCCGTGCGCCCCGGCCGACAGCTCGACCGGGAGGGTGATCCGCGCCTTCTTGCCGGGGCCGATCGTGCCGCGCCACTGCTGTTCCTCCCACTGCGGCGCGAACACACCGTGGGAGGTGCCGACCTGGAAGACCGGGTTCTTGATGGCGGCGGTGCCGGTGTTGCCGACGGTGAAGACGAGCTCCCGGGCGGGCGGCGAGCCGAACCAGGTGAGCAGGCCGCCGGCGCCGTCGAGCCGGGTGTCCGTGAGCACCGACAGGCGCCCGCCGGCCTCCTCCGGCGGCAGCGACTCCACCGAGTGCCCGGCGACCATGAAGATGGCGTCCGCCTGCGCCTTCTCCCCCGTGACGGTGGCGACGTGCACCACGCAGGGGCAGGGCTTCGGCGGCTCGGCGACCGGCAACTCCTTGCTGAACTTCCCTTTCGCGTCGGTGGTGACGGCCCGGCCGTCCGCGTTGGCGCACGAGTTGGTGCCGCCGATCACCCCCCGGGAGGGCACGGACTGACCGCAGATCAGCATCATCAGCAGCGCCTTCGGCCGCCATCCGCTGCCGGTGACGGTGATCGAACCGCCCGTCCCCGCCTGCGACTTGGAGAGTTTCACGACCGGTTTGTCCGCCGCGTGCACCGGCGCCGCGGCAGCCAGGAACGCGACAAGTGCGAGCACGAGGACGGTCATCAGCGCAGGTATCCGCCCCCGGCGCCCCCCGAAGTTCACGACGACGCTCACCCTCACGACACCGCTCCCGTCAACTCGACTTCCCTGCACGGCTCTTCACCGGTCTTGCCGTCGACCGTGCGGCGCCGCCGACGCCGTACGACGCCGCACACGAGTGCGCCGAGCGCCGCCAGACCCCCCGCGCCTCCCGCCACCGCGCCCCACGACACGAACCGCACCGACGCGTCCGCCTCGTCGCGCGCGCCGCCCGCCGCCGTGACCGTCAGCCGTACGTCGACCAAGTCCAGCGCGGGGGCGTGGGGCCATGGCTCGGTGAGCGTGACGCGGCGGCCCGGGAGCAGTTCGAGGGGCAGGGTGCGCGGGGTGCGGTCCAGGACCCGGCCGAAGACGCCGTCGGCGCGCACCGCGAGCCTCGGGGTCAGCACGGTGGTGCCGCGGTTGACCAGCTCGTAGGAGATGCGCCCGCCGCCGACGGTGACGTGTTCGACGGTGAGCGCGGACAGCGTCGGGCCGCTGACCCGCAGCTGGATGCGGACGGCGGCGGACCGGCCGCCGCCGCTCGCCACGATCGCGCCGGGGTGGTCACCTGGCGCCGCGCCCGCCGGCACGCTCACGGTGAAGGGCACGTCGGCGCGGGTGTGCGCGGGCACCCGCACGGAGACCGCGCTCACCGGCACCCGGCGTCCCTCCGCCGTCCGCCGCGCGAAGCCGATCCACGCCCCCGTGTCCGTCGCCCGCCCGCGCACGGTGAAGCCGCCGTCCGCCGTGTTGTCGGCGTCGGCGCCGCGCAGCCGTACGGTCAGCGGAGTGCTGCCCGGGTTGCGCACGGACACCGTGTCCTGCAGCACCGTGCCGGGCGCGCCCTCCGCGTAGAAGTACGGCCGCCCGTCGCCGGACGGCACGACGGTCCAGGTGTCGTCATCGGCCGCGGCCACCGGTGCCGTGCTCAGCAACACCAAGGTCAGGCCCAGTACGCGGGCGGCGGAGAGGGCGGACGGCATCGGCGGCTCCTGGTGCTGGTACTCGTGCGCGTACGGGAAGCGCCCGCGTCAGCGGCGTACCGCCCGGTGCTGGTTCCTTCGGGTCAGCCACAGCGCGCCCGCCGCGCCCGCGAGCAGCACCGTGCCGCCGAGCGTGCCGAGCGCGATCGCCGAGTCCTCGGGGCCGGTCTGCGGGAGCGAGTTGCCGGAGTCCGGGCCGGACTGCGTGCCGCCGGTTCCCGAGCCGCCGCCCGCGGCCTTGACGTCGAGGGTCAGCGACGGCTTGGGGCTGTTGGTGGGTGTGCACGTGGTGGTCGTGCCGAGCGCCTTGATGGTGAGCACGCCCGCGGTGAAGGTGACGCTGCCGCTCTTCTTCGGTGTGTACGTGCCGCTCAAGTCGCTGATTTTGATGGGGGTGTTGGCCGGGATCGCCGCCGCGTTGGCGGGGCCCGTCACCGCCACCGTGCCGCTGTCCGCGCCACCCAGCTTGATGACCGCGCTCGGGCTCATCGCGCCCTTGCCCAGTTCCACCGGGCTGGAGGAGACGCCCTTCTGCCAGGACATCGTGAGCTTGTAGGCGCTGCCGCTCTTGACGCTCTTGATGTCGATGGGCGAGACGGCGCTCTTGTCCCCGATCGGCGTCTTGCACTGGTAGTTGACGTTCACGACGGCGGCCTGGGCTGCGGGGGCGGCCATCAGCACCGCCGAGCCGGCCAGGGCCGCGCCGAGCGCGAGCGCGGCGGTTCGTTTCTGGTACGTCCGGTACGACACCTCGGGGCCTCATTCCTGACGGAACATCAGATCGGCCGTCAAGGTACGCCCGGGGCCTTGCCGAGGGAAGACAAAGTGCGCGCCGGATGTGTGGTGATCCGACGCGCACGAAAAGGGGTTCGGGTGGAGACCGAACCCTGGGTAACCGGAGATGAGGGTTGTGGTGGGGGCCGTACGGGGGTCAGGCGGGTGCCCCGACCTCGGCCCATACGGTCTTGCCGGCGACGCCGGGGGCCCGCACGACACCCCAGTCCAGGCACAGCCGCTGCACGATGAACATGCCGTGGCCGCCGGGGCGTCCGGCGCGGTGCGGAGTGCGCGGGGCGGGCTGGCCGGCGCCCCGGTCGGAGACCTCGATGCGCAGCACCTTGTTGTCGCAGCCGATGCGGAGCTCGTCCGGGCCCTCGGCGTGCAGACAGGCGTTGGTGACCAGCTCGGAGACGACCAGCAGAACGTCCTCGGCGGCGGCCCGCTGGTCGGCGTTCGCGGCGGGCAGCCAGCCCCACGCGTACAGCGCCTGGCGGGCGAAGTCGCGGGCGAGCGGGACCACGCCGCTCTCACCGGCGAAGCTCAGCCGACGGGCATGGCCGGCGGCGGGGCGCGCGGCGACACCGTCCACCGCGGGCACGGCCGCACCGTCCACGGGCGCTCCCGAAGCGCCGTCCACCCCCGAAGCGCCGCCGTCGCCCGACTCCGGGCCGCGGTCGCCCGGCGAGTAAGGCCGGGTGGTGCTCATCAGCGCTTCACCTCACCGATTCACCGGTTCACGATTCAAGTCTCAGTAACTTCGTAACGTCGTAGCTTCAGTGCTCAGTACTTCACACGTTCTTCACTTCTACTCGTCCGGGGCGAAGAGCCACAGTGCGGTGCCCTGGTGCTGACATATTCAGGATGTCTCCTGCCCGACCGAACCGTCAGAACACCCACTTATTCGGCAGGAACCTGTGACAGGGGTTACGGAGTCGTCACCGAGCGGTGCGCGGAGCGCGTCGTCGGCGGGGACCGGTCGGCCGCCACCCACGCCCCGCTACTCCTCCAGCGCCGCTTCGAGCGTCTCGTGCACCGTGAACACGGCGTCCGCCCCGGTGATCTCGAAGACCCGGGCCACCACGGGCAGCATTGCCGCCAGATGGACCCCGCCCCCCGCGGCCTCGGCCTTCAGCCGGGCGCCGAGGAGCACATTGAGCCCGGTGGAGTCACAGAACTCCAAGCGCGCGCAGTCGACGACCAGGCGCGCGAACCCCTTTTCGAGGCAGTCCTCGAGTGGCTCACGCAACAAATCCGCCGTG
Source organism: Streptomyces sp. NPDC005485 (assembly GCF_040606085.1). Classification (NCBI taxonomy): domain Bacteria; kingdom Bacillati; phylum Actinomycetota; class Actinomycetes; order Kitasatosporales; family Streptomycetaceae; genus Streptomyces; species Streptomyces sp. NPDC005485. The sequence goes on from NZ_JBEXDZ010000058.1 coordinate 16,090, forward strand.
TAGTGATCCAACTCACCCGCCGGGGTCACGACGGCGCTTGAGCCCTCTTCCCGCACCTCGACCAGAAGCCGGCCCGACTGTGCGCTGCCGACCGTCCCGCGGTCCATGCCGTCTCTCTCCCGAGCGTCGCGACTGCTGATTTACGCCCTCGAACACTACGCCTTCCTCACAACCTCCGACACCTGAACAACCACCATAAAGTGGACATTTAGCATCAGATCGCACTTGCGGCAACCTCGCGAAAGCGGGTAGGGCTAGTAGAGACACCTAACCGACACGGCCGGCTTTGGAGGCGCCGCACACCGCAGTGCACGTATTGGCATCGGCGGCCATATGCCGAGAACGATGGAGGACATCATGTCACCCCGGCTCGACGAATCGCATACCCAGAGGGCGACGTCGACATCCCCCCTGGAACACCCGGCCCCCGAGCCCGTCGCAACCGACGCCGCGCTCGACGCACTTCACGGGCTCGACGGACTTCCAGAGATCCCGCCTTTCGACGAGGTGGGGCCGGTGGACGCACGGGCCCTGTCCAAGACGCTCTTCGAGCGACTGGAGTCCCTCGAAGAGGGCACGCACGACTACTCGTACGTTCGCAACACCCTGGTCGAACTCAACCTCGCCCTCGTCAAGTTCGCCGCCTCCCGGTTCCGCTCCCGCAGCGAGCCCATGGAGGACATCATCCAGGTCGGCACCATAGGCCTGATCAAGGCGATCGACCGCTTCGAGCTGAGCCGCGGCGTCGAGTTCCCCACCTTCGCGATGCCCACCATCGTCGGCGAGATCAAGCGCTTCTTCCGCGACACCAGCTGGTCGGTCCGCGTCCCGCGCAGGCTTCAGGAACTCCGTCTCGACCTGGCCAAGGCGGGTGACGAACTCGCCCAGCAGCTCGATCGCGCTCCGACGGTGGGAGAGCTGGCGGAACGCCTCGGGCTGAGCAAGGACGAGATCGTCGAGGGCATGGCCGCCTCGAACGCCTACACGGCCAGTTCGCTGGACGCCCAGCCCGAGGAGGACGACTCCGAGGGCGCGCTCGCGGACCGCATCGGCTACGAGGACCACGGCCTTGAGGGCATCGAGTACGTGGAGTCCCTCAAGCCGCTGATAGCCGAACTCCCGCCCCGCGACCGCAAGATCCTCTCGCTGCGCTTCGTCGCGGGTCTGACCCAGTCGGAGATCGGCGACGAACTCGGCATCTCCCAGATGCATGTCTCCCGGCTGCTGTCGCGCACGCTGGTTCGGCTGCGCAAGGGGCTGACGCTGGAGGAGTGAGCGTCCTCCAGGAACACAGGCCGCCCGTCCGCGCCCGGCACCCGACTCCTCGGGTGCCGGGCGCAGTCGCTGTCCGGGCGCTGCCCCGGTCCCCGGGTGTAGTCACAGCTTGGCAGCGGCCCCGGTTACCCGCGGAAACCCTCTATCCCCACGAATCCTGTTCCCTCACTATGGTCCCCCCACTACCCGCCGGTAGGCATGTCCACATGCCCAGGAGTCGTACCGGACGGGCGGAGCAAGGGGTGCGAGGAGGCAGCGGGATGGCTCGGGCCGGCCGGACCGACGGTGACGACAACGATGCCGAGGCCGGGGGTGGACCGCTCACGTCGGTGCCCGACGCGCGGCTGACCGACCTGCTGCGCGCCGAAACCGCGCAGGCGTATCCGGCGCTGCGCGAACTGCGCGCCCGCCACCGGCCCGCGGTCCTCGCGTACGCCCGGCTGTGCACGGTGAGCGAGGACGCGGCACGGCAGCTCACGGCCCAGGCGTTCGCCCTGGCGGCCCGCGACACGGCGCGCGGCATCGACCCGCCGGGGCCCTGGCGCCACCAACTCCTGCTGCTGAGCGGGCGGGTGGCTGCCACCTGGACCGCGGACGAGCGCGGCGGCCGGCTCGAAGCGGGCCTGCTCTCCCTGCTGCACCGGTGCGGCTCCGCCGGTCTGCCGCCGGCGCCGATGCTGGAGGCCTTCCAGTCCCTGCCGCCCCGCGTCCAGGCCCTCATCTGGTACGGGGTCGTGGAGGAGGTGCCCGACGACGTGGTGGCCCCGCTCCTGGGCGTCACACCGCAGGACGTGGCGTACGGGAAGCAGCCGGCGTTCCAGGCGCTGCGCCAGACCTGCCTGAAGTCCCGTCTCGCCCGCTCCGGCAACCCCCGCTGCCAGGACTTCCGGCGGCTGATCGAGGAAGCGGTCCACCCCGAGAACCCGCGCTACAGCCCCGATCTGCACGCCCACATGACGCACTGCGAGCACTGCGCCGCCGCGCACGAGGAGTTGACCGCCCTGCGGGACACCCCGCGCACGGCACTGGCCGAGGGCCTGCTGCCGTGGGGCGGCGCCGCGTACGTTCCCGGGGGTTTCGCCGAGACGCGGACCGCACAGGTCCGGGCGGCCGGTCGCACCCGGCGGGCGGCGCGGTCCGGGTGGGCCTGGTTGCCGACTCGGCGGCTGGTGCTCGCGTCGGTCGCGCTGGGCGTCGCGCTGGCCCCGCTCGTGCTGTTCCTGGTGTCGTCGGACGGCTCGCAGCCCCAGCGGACGGCGGGCACGGTGCGCACTCCGCAGGCGCCGCCGGCGGTGACGGTGACCGCGACGGTCTCCGTCACCCCGTCGCCGTCCCGTGCCTCCAAGTCGCCGAAGCCCACACACAGTTCGAAACCGTCGAAGAAGCCGAGCGCCACACCGACGAAGGCGAGACCCAAGCCCAAGCCCAAGCCGTCGCCGACCCGCACCGCCGCGCACCCGCCGGACGGCACCTACGCCCAGGTCGTCAACGCCGACTCGGGACTGTGCCTGGACATCCGCGACGGCGACATGGAACTCGGCACCGACGTCATCACAGCCCGCTGCTCCTCGTCCCGCACCCAGATGTGGCGCGTCGACAGCGGCCGAGGCGTCCTCCAGTCGTACGCCGACCCCGACTTCTGCCTGGACAGCCGCGGCTCCACCGACCGGGGCGTCGGCATCTGGGAGTGCCGGTCGGTCTACGGCGGCAACGGCATGAACCTGCGCTTCACCGTGGACGGTGACGGCGTGATCCGCCCGGCCATCGCTCCGGACCACGCGGTCACCCCGTACGGCTACGGGTTGATGCTCACCTGGGATCAGGGGCGCGACGACCAGCGGTGGCGGGCGGGTTCGACGGCTGGCTGACCGGCGTTCCGCGTCGCCAGACCTCCGACACGAGCGGTACACCCGGCCGGTAGGCCAGGTGGACGTGGCTCGGCGCGTCGAGGACGGCCAGGTCCGCGTACGCGCCCGGGGTGAGGCGGCCGATGTCGTCACGGCGCAGGGCCGCCGCACCGCCCGCCGTCGCCGACCACAGCGCCTCGTCCGGGGTCATCCCCATGTCCCGTACCGCGAGGGCGATGCAGAAGGGGACGGAGGACGTGAACGACGAGCCCGGGTTGCAGTCGGTGGACAGGGCGACGGTCGCGCCCGCGTCGAGGAGGCGGCGGGCGTCGGGCCACTGGGCGCGGGTGGAGAACTCGGCGCCCGGGAGCAGGGTGGCGACCGTCGCGCTGTGGGCGAGGGCGTCGACGTCGGCGTCCGTGAGGTGGGTGCAGTGGTCGGCGGAGGCCGCGTCCAGCTCGACCGCGAGCTGGACGCCGGGGCCGTGGGAGAGCTGGTTGGCGTGGATGCGCGGGTGCAGGCCCTTGGCCTTGCCCGCGGTGAGAATCGCCCGCGCCTGGTCGCCGTCGAAGGCGCCCTTCTCGCAGAACACGTCGATCCAACGGGCGTACGGCGCACAGGCGTCGAGCATCTCGCCGGTCACCAGGGCGACGTACGCGGCGGGGTCGTCGGCGAGGTCCGGGGACACGATGTGCGCGCCGAGATAGGTGACCTCGTCGGTGTGGGCGGCGGCGATGCGCAGGGCGCGGGCCTCGTCCTCGACGGTCAGGCCGTAGCCGGACTTCGTCTCGAAGGTGGTCGTGCCCTGGCGGAGGGCCTCGCTCAGATAGCGGGTGAGGTTCGCCTCCAGCTGCTCGTCGCTCGCGGCGCGGGTCGCGGCGACCGTGGTGCGGATGCCGCCCGCGCTGTAGGAGCGCCCCGACATACGGGCGTTGAACTCCTGGGTGCGGTCGCCCGCGAAGACCAGGTGGGAGTGGGAGTCCACGAAGCCCGGGATCACGGCCCTGCCACCGGCGTCGACCCGGTTGTCAGTGGCGGGTGCTTTGCTTGATTCACCGGTCCACACGACGCGGTCGCCCTCGATGACGACGGCCGCGTCCTGGATCAGACCGAGCGGGGACCCACCAAGGGAGGGATCGTTGGTGACCAGGCTGGCGATGTTGGTGATGACGGTGGTCATGGCGTCCTTGTTCGCTGTGGGCCGGTGGACGGGGGTCAGCCGCGCAGGGCGTCGACGGCGGCCGCGAGCGCTGACGGCACGTCCGGTACGAGCGTGTGCGCCCCGTCCCGTACGACGTGCCGGCCGCCCACGACCGTATGGCGCACGTCCGCTGCGGTCGCGGCGAATACGGCGGTCTCGGCGCCGAGCCGTGGCAGTGGTCCGGCCGTTCTGACCGAGTCGAGGGCGATCGTGGTGAAGTCGGCGAGCGCGCCCTCTTCGAGGTCGCCCGCGTCGTCCCAGCCGAGGGCCGCGTGACCGTCGGCGGAGGCCGCGCGCAGGAGGGCCGCCGCCGTCCAGTGACCCCGGGTGCGGGAGCGCAGCCGCTCGTTCAGCTCCATGGCGCGGGCCTCTTCGAGGAGGTCGATCACGGCGTGGCTGTCCGAGCCGAGGGAGAGCGGGGAGCCGGCGCGCTGGAGGGCGGGGGCCGGGCCGATGCCGTCGGCGAGGTCCCGTTCGGTCGTCGGGCACATGCAGGTGCCGGTCGAGGAGCCGCCGAGCAGGGCGATGTCCTCGTCGGTGAGGTGCGTGTTGTGGACGCCGGTGGTGCGCGGGCCGAGGACGCCGTGGTCGGCGAGCAGCCGCGTGGGGGTGCGGCCGTGCGCCGCCAGGCAGGCGTCGTTCTCCGCCGTCTGCTCCGACAGATGCACATGGAGCGGGGCCCGCCGCTCCTCGGCCCAGCGCGCCACCGTCGCCAACTGCCCGGCGGGTACGGCCCGTACGGAGTGGATGGCGGCACCGATCCGCGCGTGATCACGGTCCTTGAGAACTGAACAGCGTTCCGCCCAGGCCTCCGCCGTGCCGTCGGAGAAGCGCAGCTGGTGCCGGTTCGGAGCCTGTCCGAAGCCGGCCGAGAGATACGCCGTGTCAAGGAGGGTGATGCGGATGCCGGCGTCGGCGGCGGCCTCGATGAGCGCCTCGCCCATGGCGTTGGGGTCGGCGTACGGGGTGCCGTCGGGGGTGTGGTGCACGTAGTGGAACTCGCCGACCGCGGTGATGCCGGCGAGCGCCATCTCGGCGTACACGGCGCGGGCGAGTGCGCGGTAGGCCTCCGGGGTGAGCCGGTCGGCGACGGAGTACATGACCTCGCGCCACGTCCAGAACGTGCCGGAGCCGACCTGGACGGTGCCGCGCAGGGCGCGGTGGAAGGCGTGCGAGTGGGCGTTCGCGAGCCCGGGCAGGGTGAGGCCGCGCAGGATCTCGGCGCCGGGCGGCGGGGTGTCGACGCCGGTGCTGACGGCGGTGATGCGGCCGTCCGACCCCGCGGCGGAGCCGTTGGTGGACACCGTGAGGGCCACGCCCGGCTCGACGTGGGTGTCGAGCCAGGCGTGCTCCAGCCAGTACGTCGTCTGCGTCACCTGCAGGCCAGCCCTTCGAGTACGTCGGCGAGTGCGGTCACCCCGGCCACGCAGTCGTCCTCGGCGGCGTACTCGGCCGGGGAGTGCGAGACACCCGTGGGGTTGCGTACGAACAGCATGGCGGTCGGGACGGTCCCGGAGAGGATTCCGGCGTCGTGTCCGGCGCCGGTTCCGAGGACCGGGACCTTCAGGTCCGTCCCCTTGCCGAGGAGGCGGCCGAGCTCGTCGCGCAGGGCGTGGTCGAACTCGACGACGGGGGTGAACGACTCGCGGACGACGTCGAGTTCGATGCCGTGCGCCTCCGCGTACTGGCGGGCCGCCTTCTCGACGCCGCTGACGACGGTGTCGAGGGTCGGCTGGTCGGCGGCGCGGGAGTCGAGCCAGCCGCGGACCAGGGAGGGGATGGCGTTCACCCCGTTCGGCTCGACCGCGATCTTGCCGAAGGTGGCTACGGCGCCCGCGAGCTGGGCCTCCTGCCGGGCGGCGAGGACCGTCTCGGCGTACGACAGCATCGGGTCGCGGCGGTCGGCCAGCCGGGTCGTGCCCGCGTGGTTGGCCTCGCCGCGGAAGTCGAAGCGCCAGCGGCCGTGCGGCCAGATGGTGCTCGCGATGCCGACGCTGTCACCGCTGAGGTCGAGGGCGCGGCCCTGTTCGACGTGCAGTTCGACGAAGGCGCCGATGCGGGAGAGCCGCTCCGGGTCCGGGCCGATGGCCTCTGCGTCATACCCGGCGGCGGCCATGGCCTGCGGGAGGCTGATTCCGTCGGCGTCCTTCAGCCGGTGCGCCTGCTCGACGGTGAGCTGCCCGGAGGCGAGCCGGGAGCCGACGCAGGCGAGCCCGAAGCGGGCGCCCTCCTCGTCGCCGAAGTTGACGAGGGCGAGGGGCTTGGTGAACTCGGCGCCCCTGGCCCGGAGTTCGTCGAGAGCGGCGAAGGAGGAGACGACTCCGAGGGGCCCGTCGAAGGCGCCGCCGTCGGGCACGGAGTCCAGATGGGAGCCGGTGACCACGGCGTCCCCCGCTGCGGGGTCGCCGAGCCAGGCCCACTGGTTGCCGTTGCGGTCCAGTTCGTACGTCAGGCCGCGGGACTCGGCCTGCTCCCGGAACCAGGTGCGGCACTCGGTGTCGGCCCCGGTCCAGGCGAAGCGGCGGTAGCCGCCGGAGGCGGAGCTGCGGCCGATCGGCAGCAGCTCCGCCCACATGCTGTGGAAGGTCACGCGTCGCCGCCCTCACGCATCGGGATCCGCACGCCGCGCTCGGCGGCGGTGGTCTCGGCGATGTCGTAGCCCGCGTCGACGTGCCGGATGACGCCCATGCCGGGGTCGTTGGTGAGCACGCGGCGCAGCTTCTCGCCGGCAAGCTCGGTGCCGTCGGCGACGCAGACCTGGCCGGCGTGGATGGAGCGGCCCATGCCGACGCCGCCGCCGTGGTGGATGGAGACCCAGGAGGCGCCGGAGGCGACGTTCACCATGGCGTTGAGCAGCGGCCAGTCGGCGATCGCGTCGGAGCCGTCGAGCATGGCCTCGGTCTCGCGGTACGGGGAGGCGACGGAGCCGGAGTCGAGGTGGTCGCGGCCGATGGCCAGGGGGGCGGCCAGTTCGCCGGACGCCACCATGTCGTTGAAGCGCTCGCCGGCCTTGTCGCGCTCGCCGTAGCCGAGCCAGCAGATGCGGGCGGGCAGGCCCTGGAAGTGGACGCGTTCGCCGGCCATCTTGATCCAGCGGTGCAGGGACTCGTTCTCCGGGAAGAGGTCGAGGATCGCCTTGTCGGTCCTGTGGATGTCGGAGGCCTCGCCGGACAGGGCGGCCCAGCGGAAGGGGCCCTTGCCCTCGGAGAAGAGGGGGCGGATGTAGGCGGGGACGAAGCCGGGGAAGGCGAACGCCCGCTCGTACCCGGCGAGCTGGGCCTCGCCGCGGATCGAGTTGCCGTAGTCGAAGACCTCCGCGCCGGCGTCCATGAAGCCGACCATGGCCTCGACGTGCTTGGCCATGGACTCGCGGGCGCGGGTGGTGAAGCCCGCCGGGTCCTTGGCGGCGAGGTCGGCCATGTCGTCGAACTCGACACCGACGGGGAGGTAGGCGAGGGGGTCGTGGGCCGAGGTCTGGTCGGTGACGATGTCGATGGGGGCGCCCTCGGCGAGCATCTGCGGGAGCAGTTCGGCCGCGTTGCCGAGCAGGCCGATGGAGAGCGGCTTGCGGGCGTCCCGGGCCTCGACCGCCAGTTGCAGCGCGTGCCGCAGGTTGTCGGCCTTCACGTCGAGGTAGCGGTGCTCGATGCGCCGCTCGATGGCGCGCGGGTCCACGTCGATGCAGATCGCGACGCCGTCGTTCATGGTGACGGCGAGCGGCTGGGCGCCGCCCATGCCGCCGAGACCGGCGGTGAGGGTGATGGTGCCCGCGAGAGTGCCGTTGAACGTCTTCGCGGCGACGGCGGAGAAGGTCTCGTAGGTGCCCTGGAGGATGCCCTGGGTGCCGATGTAGATCCAGGACCCGGCGGTCATCTGGCCGTACATGGTGAGGCCGAGCTGCTCCAGGCGGCGGAACTCCTCCCAGTTGGCCCAGTCGCCGACCAGGTTGGAGTTGGCGATGAGGACGCGCGGGGCCCACTCGTGGGTCTGCATGACGCCGACGGGGCGGCCGGACTGGACGAGCATCGTCTCGTCCTGCTTCAGGGTCCGCAGGGTGCGGACCATGGCGTCGAAGGAGCGCCAGTCGCGGGCGGCCTTGCCGGTGCCGCCGTAGACGACGAGCTTGTCGGGGTGCTCGGCGACCTCGGGGTCGAGGTTGTTCTGCAGCATCCGCAGGGCGGCTTCCTGCTGCCATCCCAGGGCGCTCAGTTCCGTACCGCGCGGCGCTCGTACGGGGCGGGGTCCTGACATGGTCTGCCTCCTGTGCGGACTGTTGCAGTGGATATTCACATCCTGGCTCTTTGAATAGAGCTAGTCAATACGTTCGTACGTCGGCGGGGGCGCTCTACGCGTGTTTGGCTGAATGGATGGGCGCACACATCGACACGACGGGGGAACCGGTGGGCGACGGGGCGGACAGGGCGGCCGGGGACGCGGGCGGGAAGATCGAGGGGGACGCCGAGCGGGTCGCGCGGCGCGACGAAGCGGTCCGGGCGGCGGTGGAGCAGGGGCTTCTCGGGCCGGCCGCCCCCATCGTTGCGCTCCTGGACGTCACCGGCATCCGGGACTCGGCGGCCGCCCTGCGCGCCGCCTTCGAGGCGGTCACCGCGCCCGGCACGCCCGTGCTGCACGCCTTCGCCGTGAAGGCGACCCCGCTCGTGCCCGTACTGCGGCTGCTGCGCGAGGAGGGCATCGGCTGCGAGGTGGCGAGCCCCGGGGAGCTCGCCCTCGCCCGGGCCGCCGGAGTGCCGCCCACGCACACCGTCCTCGACTCGCCGGCCAAGACCCTCGCCGAGCTGCGCGAGGCGCTGGCGCTGGGCATCGCCGTCAACGCGGACAACCCGCAGGAGCTGTCCCGCATCGACGGCCTGGTCCGGTCCGCGACCACCCGCTCCCCGCTCGGACTGCGGGTGAACCCGCAGGTCGGCGGGGGTTCCATCGAGGCGCTGTCCACGGCGACGGCGACCTCCAAGTTCGGGGTCGCGCTGCGCGACGAGGGCGCCCGGGAGTGGATCGTGCGCGCCTACGCCGACCGGCCCTGGCTGACCCGGCTGCACGCGCACTCCGGGTCGCAGGGCATCCCGCTCTCGCTGATGACGCAGGGGGTCGCCGAGACGTACGCCCTCGCCGAGGAGATCAATCGGCGCATCGGGCGGCAGCAGATCGACACGATCGACATCGGCGGCGGCCTGCCGGTCGACTTCACCTCCGACGCCACGACCCCGACGTACGCGCAGTACGCCCGGCTGCTCGCGCAGGTCGTGCCGGGGCTCTTCGACGGGCGGTACGGGCTGGTCACCGAGTTCGGGCGGTCACTGCTCGCCAAGCACGGGACGGTGCTCGCGCGCGTCGAGTACGCGAAGAGCGCCGGGGGGCGGGCCGTCGCGGTCACCCACGCCGGCGTGCAGATCGCGGCCCGCACGGTGTACGCGCCGGGGTCCTGGCCGCTGCGCATCGCCGCGTTCGACGCGAAGGGGCACCCCAAGGCGGGCCCCGACGTCGTGCAGGACATCGCGGGCCCCGCCTGCTTCGCCGGGGACCTCCTCGCCGAGGGCCGCGCGCTCCCCCTCCTCGAACAGGGCGACTACGCGGCCGCCCTGGACACCGGCGCGTACTACTTCGCCCACCACTACGCCTACAACTCCCTCGTCCGCCCCGGCATTCACGGCTTCGCCCCGGACGGGCGGGGCGGCACGCGCTTCGCGGTCGTACGGAAACCGCAGACGGTGCAGGAGATCGTGGCGGAGTCGGGCGGCGGGCATGCGGCCGCGCTGACGGGGCTGGTCCCGCCGATGTGACCTGCGGCCGGCCTCGCTTCGGCCCGCCCGGCCGCGGGTGCGACAACTGACATGAAAATGTGGGCAGTTGACCTACCTTAGTGATGTCGGGCATGTTCCACCGGGAAATGCCGGATCCCTCACCCCTCGTGCACACGTTGCGTAGTTTCTTCGTGACTCAGCCGTACCCGAGGCGGGAGGGGAGCCGGGGTGCCCGGAATCGACGAGTGTCTGCTGGAGGCCATGCGGCTGCCCGGCGCGCGGGGTGCCGCGGTGGTCGACTGGACCAGCGGGCTCGCGCTGGGCGCCGTGGGGGAATCGCCGGGCGGCGACCACGAGACGGCCGCGGTCGAGGCCGCCGAGCTGGCCCGGCTCGCCGCCGAGCACGGGGCGTTCGCCGCGGCGGAAGGTCCCGGCCTGTCCCCGGCGGAGCCCCCCGTCGAGGACCTGATCATCAGCAACCGGGACAGCTACCACCTGCTGCGGTTCGTGCCCACGAGCTTCGACAGCAGTGTGTTCCTGCACCTGTGGCTGACCCGCACGGACGGCAACCTCGCACTCGCCCGCATCCGGCTCGGCGAGATGGCCGGACGGCTGGTGCTCGAATGACACCCGTACGGACACCCGCGCCGCCTCCGCCGCCCCCGCTGCCCGTACGGCGGGGGGCCGCGGCCCCGCGCGGCGGGCTCGCCCCGCTGCTCGGCCGGCTCGCCGCCGAGCGCGCCACCGGTGTCCTGGTGCGTGAGCGCGGCACGCTCTACCTCCGCGACGGTCAGGTGGTGCACGCCGAGAGCCCCGCCGCGCCCGGCCTCGACGTACTGCTCACCGCGCGCGGCACGCTGGACGCTGAGGGCTGGCGGGAGGCGGTCGACCGGGCCGGGGAGCGGCGGGCGGTGGGGCGGTTCCTGGTCGAGCAGGGCCGGATCGGCCTGGGGGCGCTGGAGCTGTGCCATCTGGGCGCGCTGTACGACGCGGTGTACTTCGTGCTCGGCCCGAGCGGGACGCCCGCCGGGTTCCGTACCGGGGCGGCGCACTGGTTCGGCCCCGTGCGTCCGGTGCCGGTGGCCGCGGTGGAGCGCGAGACGCGGCGCCGCCGTGAGCTGCTGCGGCGTATCTGGCCCGACCCGGCGACGGACGACGCCCCGCTCGTCCGGGCCGAGCGTCGCGCCGCCCCGGCCGTCACGGCCCGCCAACGTGCCGTCCTCGACCGGCTGGACGGAGTACGCACGGCGGCGGACATCGCCCGCGCCCTGGGCCGGCCCGCCTTCCACACCCTGGTCGACCTGCGCAGACTGGCAGCCGCCGGGCTCGTCACCACGGCCCCGCGACCGGATGCCGCCGCGCTCCGGGAGGAGTTCGACGCGTCGATCTCGGCACAGGCCCGAACGGCGCTGCGCGAGGTGTCCCACACGGCCGCAACCACGCCACCCGCCCGGCGAACCCCTGCCCCCACCCCCGAACCCTCACCCCCCGCCTGCACCACCGGGCCCGCCCCGACAACCCCGCACGAGGCGCCAGCGGCACCGCACACGGCATCCCACACGGCCACACCCACACCACCCGCCCGGCGGCCCTCTGCCCCCACCCCCGAACCCTCACTCCCCACCTGCGCCACCGGGGCCGCCCCGACACCCCCGCACGAGGGCACAGCGGCCCCGCACCCGGCGTCCCACACGGCCACACCCACGCCACCCGACCGGCGACCCCCTGCCCCCACCCCCGAACCCTCACCCCCCGCCTGCGCCACCGGGGCCGCCCCGACACCCCCGCACGAGGCGCCAGCGGCCCCGCACCCGGCGTCCCACACGGCCACACCCACGCCACCCAACCGGCGACTCCCTGCCCCCACCTCCGCCATCGGGGCCGCCCCGACAGCCCCACGAGAGGACACCGCGGCACCGCGCGCGACGTCCGGCCTCACGAACGCGTCGGCACCCGACCTCCCGCGTCGCGCCGCCCCCTCCCCCGGAAGGGCCCCCACCGCCCGTCTCACCCCCACAGCCCCGCACGAGGGTTCAGCGGTGCCGCGTCTGGCGTCCCGGGCCGCGCAGCCCAGGGTGCCCGAGCAGCGGCCGCCTGCGCTCACACCCAGGAGGGCGCCCAGCGCATCAACCGGCGCCGCCGCTGCCGTACCCACCGATCCCGCCGTATCCGCCACCGCCCCGCCCGGCCGTGTCTTGGACGACCCCCAAGTCGCCCTGTTGCGTCGGCTCCGTGACGCCCTGGAGGCCCTGTGATCCGCGCGCTTCGTCAGCGTGCCGAGAGGAGACTGCTGATGGCTGCCGAGGCCGAAGTCCTCGACGAACTCCGCCGGTTGAGGGCGCGCGTGCCGCAGTTGACCGGTGCGCTCGCCACCGGTGTCGACGGTCTCGTTCTCGCCCAGGACACCCCCGACGTCGAGCCGGAGCGGCTGGCCGCGCTCGCATCCGCCGCGCTGGGCGTGGCCGTGCGGATGACGGACGCCACCGAGCAGGGGGACTTCCGCGAGCTGCTCGTGCGCGGTGTGCACGGCTATGTGGCGACGTACGCGGCGGGCACCTCGGCCGTACTGACGCTGCTCGCCCTGGACCAGGTGAACGTCGGCCGCCTGCACCTGGAAGGGCGCCGCGCGGGCACCCGCATCGGCGAGCTGGTGGACGCCGCGGCCGCCCGCGCCGAACCCGCACCCCGGGCCACCTCGCCGAAAACGCCTGCCAAGGCCCCGGCCAAGTCCGCCGCGAAGGCGGCCTCCGCCGCCTCCAAGACCGCTGCCAAGTCCGCCACCGCGCGGACCCGCACCGGGCGCGCGCCCGCGAATCCACGTTCCACCGCGAACACCGCGAACGCGCGCACCACCACGGAAAGTTGAAAGGACCCACCCCGTCATGGCGAACACCGAAACCGCGCTGAAAGAGGCGCTCTCCTCAATCGAGGGCGCGACCGGCGCCGCCCTCGTCGATTACAACAGCGGAATGGCGCTGGGCACGATCGGCGGCAGCAAGAGCTTCGACCTCACGGTCGCCGCCGCCGGCAACACCGATGTCGTACGGGCCAAGCTCCGCGCCATGGAGCACATCGGGCTCAAGGGGGAGATCGAGGACATCCTGATCACCCTGACCAACCAGTACCACCTGATCCGGCTGCTCACCGGGCGCAGTGGCAACGGCCTCTTCCTCTACCTCGTGCTGGACGCCAAGCAGGCCAACCTCGCGATGGCCCGCCACCAGCTGAGGAAGATCGAGGCAGAACTGGAGGTGTGACCCTCCCGTGGAGGCGACGCGCTAGACGAGCGCGTCCGTGCGGCGGCGCGCCCCGCCAGGGGCCGCGTCGCCCGCCGCGACGCCGGTGGCGCGGTAGGCCTTGACGCGCTTGCCCGCCGGTTCGCCGGCGCCCCGGCCGAGCCAGTCGACGCGCACCCACAGCAGGGCCTCGTCGGTCCGTTCGCGCCGCCCAAGCCAGTCGGCCTTCAGCCACAGCCCGACGCCGGTCCCGGCGAGCAGCATGCCGCCGGCGGCGGGTACGGCGAAGGCGCAGGCGAGAGCGGCGACGAACGCGGCGAGCAGCCACCAGCGGTGCCCGCGGCGCCAGTTGCGCACGGTCACCGCGCGGTCCTGGAGCATGTCGTGCTTGCCCGCGTGTGCGGCGCTGCCGGCGAGCGCCGCGTACCGCCTGCGCCGCCGGCAGGCCACCACGGCGGCCGCGACGATGAACGACGCGGCCCCGGCCAGTACACCGATCCGGCGCCCGGTCAGCCCCGGCGGCAGGACGCCGACGCCCGCCGCGAACACTCCGCACCACCACAACGGGGCGGCCCCGGCCCTCACCACGACGGCCACCCGAGCCAGTCCCTGTCCTCCGCGCGCCACGTTCCGCCTCCTCGCTTCAGCCACAGCGTCTCGGGCGCGCAGGCTAGCGAGGCAACGTGAGACGAATCTGAGAAGCCCCGCCCCGCCCCGCTCCGGCCCAGCCCGGACCAGCACGGCCCCGAGAAAGGCTTCCGGTCTACGTCCTACTCCACGAACAGGCCCCGTGTCGCCGCCCGCGCGTCGAACTCCTCCAGCCGTGCCTGCGCGTCCGGCAGGTCGTCGCACATCGCCTCCAGCAGCACCCGGCCGAGCAGCATCGGGGCGCACGCCGTGTCGAAGGCGAGGCCGGTGCCGACGGCGGCCGGCAGCAGCAGGTCGGAGCACTTGGCCACGGGCGCGAACGCGGAGTCGGCGACGGTCACCACCGCGAGCCCGGCCTCCTTGGCGTAGGTGAGCGAGTCCACGACCTCGCGCGGGTGGCGCGGCAGCGCGAAGCAGAGCAAGGCGGTGGCCCCGGCGCGGACGGCGGCGTCGATGCGGTCGTGCAGCATCGTGCCGCCCTCGTGCAGCAGCCGTACGTCGGGGTGGACCTTGGCGGCGAAGTACGCGAAGCCGTACGCCTGGGAGGCGGCGGCGCGCAGGCCGAGCACCGGGAGCGGGCGGCTCGCGGCCAGCAGCCGGCCCGCCCGCTGCACGGGCCGCGGGTCGGCGAGCACCTCCGCCAGGTGCTTGAGGTTCTCGATCTCGGCCTCGACGGCCTGCTGGTACTCGTTGTACGCGGTGGTGTCCGCGGCCGCTTCCGCGGGCGCGACCTCGCGCAGGTGGCGGCGGAGCGCCGGGTAGCCGTCGAAGCCGAGCGCGACCGCGAAGCGGGTGACGGACGGCTGGCTGACACCGGCGAGTTCGGCGAGCTCGACGCTCGACAGGAACGGTACGTCGGCGGCACGGCGCACCATGCTGTGCGCGATGCGCCGCTGGGTCGGCGTGAGCCGGTGCCCCTCGAAGAGGGCCTGCAGCCGTGCGGCGGGACTGTCCGTCACACCCATGCTCCTGTCCACGCTCCTGTCCACGCTCATGACGTGCTCCCCCTCCAGATCTCCGTGAACCGGTCGAGCAGTGCGGCCGCCGCGCTCACGTCGTCCGTGAGCGGCCGGTCGGCCTGGTCCGCCGCAAGCACCGACTCGGCGAGCTCCAGCGCCCGGCCGACCGGCAGGTCCGGGTCGGGCCGCAGGTCGCGCTGGCGCAGCGCCCGCACGGCGGCGACGAGCTCGCAGCCGACGACGAGACGGTACGCGCCGCACGCCCGCAGCGTCTGACGTGCGGCGAGCGAGGCGAAGCTGGCCTGCTCCTCGACGCCACGGGAGAGTACAGCGTGCCCGAGCGAGGCGGGGGCGGAGAAGGCCCGCAGGTCGCCGAGGGCGGCTCCGGCGGCGTACTCCAGGATCATCACGCCGGAGGACGCGGGCTCGGGGTCGGCGAGGAAGGGCCGCAGGCGGGTGTAGGCGGGCTCGTTCAGGGTCGACAGTCGCGACGTCGACAGCCGGGCCACCTGGGTGACGGCGAGCCTGAAGTGGTCCAGTGCCAGGGCGAGTTGGGCCTGGTAGAAGCCGCCGTGGTGGTAGGCGGCCATGTCCTCGGGGGAGATCAGGGGGTTCTCGGCGGCGGCGTTGATCTCGACGGCGAGGACCTGGTCGAGTGCGTCTGCGGCGTCGTGCGCGGGGCCGTGGATCTGCGGGATGCAGCGGAAGCCGTACGGGTCCTGGATCCGCCCGAGCGGTGGTGTGGGCCGGTCCGCCGCACCGATCAACTCCCGCATTCTGCGGGCCACTTCGGCGGACCCGCGGTGCGGCCGCGCGAGGTGCACGGGCGCGGCGTACGCCTCGTGCGACCCGTCGACGGCGAGCAGCGAGAGCGCGGCGACGACCTGGGTGGCGGCGATCAGCCCGCGCAGTTCGTGCAGGGCGAGCGCGGACTGCCCGAGCGTGAGGGCGTTGCTGCTGATGAGCGCGAGGGCGTCGTTGTTGTCGAGGGGCTGGGCCTCGGGGGCGGCTTCGGCACCGCCCTCGGACATCCGCCAGGGGTGCTCCCCCGCCAGCGCCAGTCCCATCTGGGCCAGCGCCGCGATGTCACCGGTGCCGACCGAGCCGAACTCGTTGACGACGGGGTGGGCCCCGCTCTCCAGGGCTTCGCAGAGGGCGGTGACGACGGTGGGGCGCAGGCCCGCGCCGCCCGCCAGGAGTTGGTTTGCGCGGACGGCGAGCATGGCGCGGACCTGGCGGGCGGGGAGTTCCTCGCCGATGGCGCCCGCGTGGCTGCGCAGCAGGCGCAGGCCGTGGCCGGCGGCGGCCTCGGTGGGCACGTCCTCGTTCCGGTTGGCGCCGACGCCGGTGGAGCGGCCGTAGACGCGGCCCGTCGCGGCGATCCGCCGGGCGGCGTCCCAGGACTCCTCGACGCGCTTCATCGCCTCGGTGCCGGCGACCGGGCGCGCGGCACCGTCGGCGAGGCGGACGACGTCGTCGACGCCGATGCCGCTCCCGTCGAGGATGACGAGGCCCGTCGTCACGGCCTTCAACGCGCCCACGACCCGCCCACGATGTGAGACGACATACCGTCCACGCTCCCCTCAAACAGGGCATTGGATCTTGCCTGCCGGTCATAAGTAACCAGCGATTAACACCAGCCCATTGACAATCTATTCAGACACCGAGAACTCTGCATGACGATATACAGGCCGGGCAAGGGACACCTCATGATCCAGTTCGACGCGGTCCACAAGCGCTTCCCCAACGGCACCACAGCGGTCCACGATCTCTCCCTGGAAATGCCTGAAGGCGGCGTGACCGTCCTCGTGGGATCTTCCGGTTGCGGTAAGACGACCACCCTGCGGATGATCAACCGGATGGTCGATCCGACCTCCGGCACCATCCGCGTCGGCGGCAAGGACGTGACACGGCAGGACGCCGCCGAACTGCGCCGCTCCATCGGTTACGTCATCCAGCAGTCGGGCCTCTTCCCGCACCGCACGGTGCTCGACAACATCGCGACCGTGCCGCTCCTCCTCGGCTGGGGCCGCAGGAAGAGCCGGGCCAGGGCCGCCGAACTCCTTGAGACCGTCGGCCTCGCCGCCGACGCCGGCAAGCGGTACCCGCACCAGCTCTCCGGCGGTCAGCAGCAGCGCGTCGGAGTCGCCCGCGCGCTCGCCGCCGACCCGCCCGTGCTCCTCATGGACGAGCCGTTCGGCGCCGTCGACCCGGTCGTCCGCACCCAGCTCCAGGACGAACTGCTGCGCCTGCAGAAGGAGTTGAACAAGACCATCGTCTTCGTCACGCACGACGTCGACGAGGCGGTCCGGCTCGGCGACCGGATCGCCATCTTCCGCACCGGCGGCCATCTCGTGCAGTGCGCCCCGCCCGCCGAACTCCTGGCCCGCCCCGCGGACGACTTCGTCGCGGACTTCCTCGGCGCCGAGCGCGGCCTGAAGCTCCTCTCGCTCACCACCCTCGCCGACGTGCCGCAGGCCCCGGCCCCCGTGGGCGGCACCTGGACGCTCGCACTCGACGCGGCGCGCAAGCCCCTGCACTGGGCCGCCAAGGACGCCGAACTCCCCGTGCGGCCGCTCAAGGACACCGACTCCCTGCTGGCCGCGCTCAACGAGTCGATCGCCTCGCCCGGCGGACTGATAGCCCGCGTCGACGCGGACGGCGTCCTCACCGGCGTCTCCTCCCGCGACGACATCCACGAGCACGCGGGCCGTGCGCACACCGCAGCGGGCGTCACCGCATGACCATCGACTGGTCGTGGATCGGCGACCACACCGACGACCTCACCACCCTCACCGTCTCCCACCTCGAAGCCGCGCTCTCCGCGGTCTTCTTCGGGCTGCTGATCTCCCTCCCGCTGGCCGTGATCGCCCACCGGGTGCGCCCCCTGCGCGGCCTGCTGCTCGGGCTGTCGAACGTGCTCTTCACGATCCCGTCGATCGCGATCTTCGTGTTGCTGCTCCCGGTGAGCGGCCTCACCCGCACCACGACCGTGATCGGCCTGACGATCTACACCCTCGTCGTCCTGCTGCGGAACACCGTCGAGGGCCTCGACTCGGTCCCCGCCAAGACGAAGGAGGCCGCGAAGGCGATGGGCACGCGCCCGCTGCGCACGCTCCTCACCGTCGAACTCCCGCTCGCCCTCCCGGTGATCATGGCGGGTGTCCGCATCGCGACGGTCATGTCGATCTCGCTGGTCTCCGTGGCGACGTACATCGGCGACGGCGGACTCGGCCAGCTCTTCACCGACGGCTTCCAGCGCGACTTCCCGACGCCGGTGATCGTGGGCGTCGTCCTGACCCTGCTCCTTGCACTGGTCGCGGACGCGCTCCTGGTCGCCGTGCAGTACGTACTCACCCCGTGGACGAGGCGGCGAGCCTGATGTACGAACTCTTCAAGAACCTCGGCACGTGGCTGACCAGCTCCGCCCAGTGGTCCGGCACCGACGGCATCGCGCACCGCCTCGCCGAGCACCTCCAGTACTCCCTGCTCGCGACCCTCGTGGCCGCCGTGATCGCCCTGCCCGTCGGCCTGCTGATCGGGCACACCGGCAGGGGCGCGTTCCTCGCCATCAACCTCGCGTCCTTCGGGCGGGCCCTGCCCACCGTCGGCCTGGTGGTGCTCGTCTTCCTGGCCAGCGGCCTGTCGATGTGGCCGGTCTACATCGCGCTGGTCGCCCTCGCCGTCCCCTCGATCGTCACCAACACCTACGCCGGGATGACCGCCGTCGACCCGGACGTGAAGGACGCGGCGCGCGGCCAGGGGATGCGCTGGCACCAGGTCCTGTTCCAGGTCGAGCTGCCCCTCGCGCTCCCCCTGATCATGACGGGCGTGCGCCTCGCACTGATCCAGGTGGTGGCGACGGCGACGATCGCCGCGTACGTCTCCTTCGGGGGCCTCGGCCGCTATGTCTTCGACGGTCTCGCGCAGCGCGATCTCGTGCAGGTACTCGGCGGCGCCGTGCTCGTCGCAGCGGTGGCCGTCGTCCTGGACCTCGCCCTGTCGGGCCTGCAGCGCTTCCTCTTCCGCCACCGCACCGCGTAGGGAAACCACCGAAATGAATCGTCGTACCCTCCTCGGCGCTCTTGCGGGAGCCGCCGTCTCCGTCCCCGCCCTCGCCGCCTGCAGCAGCGGCGTCACCTCGCTCGACGGCGGCGGCAATGCCGGTTCCGGCGGCGGCTCCAGCAAGGGCGGCGTCACCATCGGCACCGCCAACTTCACGGAGAACCAGGTGCTGGGCTACCTCTACGCGGCCGTCCTGGAGGCGGCTGGCGTCAAGACGAAGGTCCGTCCCAACCTCGGCACCCGCGAGATCGTGATCCCCGCCCTCAAGGGCGGCGACATCGACCTCCTGCCCGAGTACCAGGGCGCCCTGCTCAACTACCTCGACCCGAAGGCCACGGCCGCGGAGGAGGGCGCGATGCAGAACGCCCTCACCCTCGCTCTGCCGGCCGGCCTGGAGGTCCTGCCGTACGGCATCGCGGAGGACTCCGACGCCTTCGTCGTCACCCGCGAGACCGCCAGGAAGTACGGCCTGACCACCCTCGCCGACCTGGCGAAGCAGAACGGCAAGCTGGTCATCGGCGCCGCCGCCGAGGTGAAGAAGCGCCAGGTCGGTGCCGTAGGACTGAAGGACGTGTACGGCGTCGAGTTCAAGGAGTTCAAGTCCCTCGACTCCGACGGGCCGCTGGTCAAGGGCGCCCTGAAGAAGGGCGACGTGGACGTGGCGAACCTCTTCACCACCGACACCGACATCGAGTCCCATGACTGGGTGATCCTGGCCGACCCCAAGAACCTCATCCCCAGCCAGCACATCGTTCCGCTCATCGCCGACCGCAAGGCCGACTCGACGGTCCGCAAGGCCCTCGCCCGCCTCGGCAACATCCTCACCACCGCCCAGCTCACCGAGCTCAACCGCCAGGTCGACAAGGACAAGAAGGACCCGGAGGACGTCGCGAACGCCTATGCCAAGCAGCACGGGCTGACGAAGTGACGTGGTGGCCCCGGGGGCGCGGCGCAGTTCCGACAGGGGGGCTATCCCCAGTGCCAACCGGGGCTCGGATTCCCTACGGTGGACCCCATGACCGGTATGGAAGCCCGCCACGACACCGAACTCAAGAAGGAACTCGACGCCACCCTGCACGCGCGCAAGGAACTGGGTGACGACTACGAGTCCGCGCTGATCGACTCCTTCCTGGAGAAGATCGAGCAGCGCGTCGAGACCGCGGTCGAGCGCCAGGTGCGCCGCCAGGTCGCCGAGCAGCAGATGGTGGTGGCCCGCGGCGCGCGCTCGCCCCAGTCGAGCGACTCCTTCGGGGAGCGGTTCGGCTTCGGGATCGTCTCGCTGGTGCTGGCGGTCCCGTTGTCCGCGATCGGCGGCGGGATCTCGGGCCTCCCCGGCCTCTTCGTCGCCTGGGGCGGCATCGTCGGCGTCAACGTCGTCCAGGCCGTCCGTCTCAATCCCGGCCTGTTCGGGCGTCGCCGCAGGTCCTCCCAGGACAGCGACTGGGAGGACTGACCGCCCGCCGGTCACGACCCGCTCCCGCGCTCACGCCTGCTGGGTCGGCAGCACCATGATCTGGCGCAGGTTGACCCGGCGCGGCCGGCTCGTCGCGTACGCCACCGCGTCCGCGACGTCCTCGGACGACAGCCCCTCCAGCGCGCCGAACATGCCGTCCAGCTGCCCCGACAGCTCCGCGTTGTCGATGTGGCTGCCCAACTCGGTCTCCGTGAGCCCCGGTTCGACATTGGTGACCCGCACGGAACGCGGGCCGAGTTCGGTGCGCAGGGACTGCGAGAGGTAGGTGACGGCGGCCTTCGTCGCCCCGTACACCGCGTAGTTGGGGAACGTGATGTGCGCGCCGATGGAGGAGATGTTCACCAGGTCCGCGGTGCGGCCCTCGGCGGCGACGGCCACCAGGTCGCCGGTGAAGGCGCGGATGACACGCAGTACGCCGGTCACGTTGGTGTCGAGCATCCGCTGCCACTCGTCGATGCGTCCGTCGTCGACGGGGTTCGGCAGCATGACGCCCGCCGAGTTGACGACCAGGTCGACGGGCCCGTACGTCTCGTGGATGCGGGCGGCGGCCGCCTCGACGGACGCGTCGTCGGTGACGTCCACGACCACGGCGAGCGCCTGCCCGCCGTCGGCCTCGATCTTCGCGGCCAGCTCCGCCAGCCGCTCCCCGCGCCGGGCCAGCAGCGCGACCCGCGCTCCCTGCCCGGCGAGCTGCACGGCGATGGCCTCGCCGATGCCGCTGGCGGCTCCGGTGACGACGGCGGTACGTCCGGCCAGGTTCTCGTACGACATGGAAACTCCCGAGGTGGTGGTGGCCGCCGGTCGATCCGGCGACGAGAACCACACTCGGCGCTCCCGCCGGTCCTACCCAGGGATGCGCTTTTCCTGGGTCTGGCAGTACCAGGTTCGCCGCGCGCATCCCGCCTAGGATCGAACCCATGGACGGGGACCTCGGAGACTTCCTGCGCTCACGCCGCGCACGCATCACTCCCGACGAAGTCGGTCTGCCCTCGCACGGGCGCCGTCGCGTACCGGGCCTGCGCCGCGAGGAGGTGGCGCAGCTGGCCGGTGTGAGCGTCGACTACTACATCCGGCTCGAACAGGGGCGCGGCCCGAGCGTCTCGGACGCGGTCCTTGACGCGATCGCCCGCGTGCTGCGGATGGACGAGACGGAGCAGGCGTACCTGCGTACGGTGGCCCGCCCGCGCAAGGAGCGGCAGCGCCGCCGCCCGGCCGCACCCCGCGTACGCCCCGGCGTCCAGTTGCTGCTGGACAGCATGGAGCGCACCCCGGCGTTCGTCCTGGGCCGCCGTATGGACGTACTGGCGTGGAACGCGCTCGGCGACGCGGTGGGCGGCTTCAGCCGCATGGATCCCGCCACCCGCAACATCCCGCGCCATGTCTTCCTCGACCCGGTCGCCCGCGACTTCTACCCCGAGTGGCACGCGGTCGCCGCCCAGACGATCGCCAACCTGCGCATCGACGCGGGCCTGCACCCGGACGACCAGGAGCTGTGCGCCCTCGTCGGCGAACTCTCCCTCAAGGACGAGGACTTCCGCCGGCTGTGGGCGGACCACCAGGTGGCGGTGTGCGCGTACGGCGTCAAGCGCGTACGGCACCCGGTGGCGGGCCTGCTGACCCTCCCGTACGAGACCCTGACGGTGCCGTCGGAGCCGGACCAGACGATCGTGGCGTACACACCGGAACCGGGGTCGGAGACGGCGGAGCGCCTGGCGCTGCTGGGGAGTTGGGCCACGGCGCGGACGTGAGGTCTGCGGGCCGAAGAGCACTGAAGAGGCACTGAGAAGGCACTGCCAAGGCGCCGGAAAAAAGCTTGGCGGGGACCGCCGCACCCCCGTGTGACGGGGGGCGGGACGACGGCGGTCCCCGCGAGGGACGCGCGCCGGGTCAGGGCCAGGTCTGCGCGTCCTGGGCGTCCATGGAGGTCCGGGAGCCGCTCCGGAGGTCCTTGACGCCGTTTTCGGTGCCGGTGGGGCGGGGAGCCGCTCCCGCCCTGCCGACACCCACTAATGTGCCGGACCTGTGTTAAGCGGGTGCTGCGCGGACGTGACGCGCTCGTACCACTTCTGCGAAGTTCCCCGCCGAAAGAGCCGGAAGATCCGTCGACGACGGGGAACCGAACAGGAGTTCCTCCTGCGGGACTGCTGGACCGCTGGACCGCTTGGACCGCTGAGGGAGGACTACTGCTTTGCGCCGCCCTTGGCGAGGAAGGCGAGCAGGTCCTGACGGCTGACGACCCCGGTGGGCTTGCCCTCGACGAGGACGATCGCCGCGTCGGCGGTGCCCAGCACGGACATCAGGTCGCCGACCGGCTCGCCGGAGCCGACCTGCGGCAGCGGCGCGGACATGTGCTTCTCCAGCGGGTCCTGCAGGGAGGCCTGCTGGGTGAAGAGCGCACCGAGCAGCTCGCGTTCGACGACCGAGCCGATGACCTCGGCGGCCATCACGTCGGGGTGGCCGGCGCCGGGCTTGACGATGGGCATCTGCGAGACGCCGTACTCGCGCAGCACCTCGATCGCCTCGCCGACGGTCTCCTCCGGGTGCATGTGCACCAGGGAGGGGATGGAGCCGTGCTCCTTGTCGTTCAGCACGTCACCGACGCGGGCGCTCGGGCCGGTGTCCTCCAGGAAGCCGTAGTCGGCCATCCACTCGTCGTTGAAGATCTTGCTGAGGTAGCCGCGTCCGCTGTCCGGCAGCAGGACGACGACGACGTCGTCGGGCCCGAGGCGCTCGGCGACGCGCAGCGCGGCCACCACGGCCATGCCGCAGGAGCCGCCGACGAGCAGCCCCTCCTCCTTCGCCAGCCGACGGGTCATCTGGAAGGAGTCCTTGTCGGACACGGCGACGATCTCGTCGGCGACGGTCCGGTCGTACGCGGTCGGCCAGAAGTCCTCACCGACGCCCTCGACGAGGTACGGCCGCCCGGATCCGCCGGAGTACACCGATCCCTCGGGGTCGGCGCCGATGACCTGGACCTTGCCGTCGCTGGCGTCCTTCAGGTAGCGCCCGGTCCCGGAGATGGTGCCGCCGGTCCCCACACCTGCCACGAAGTGGGTGATCCGCCCGTCCGTCTGCTCCCACAGCTCGGGGCCGGTGGAGTGATAGTGCGAGAGGGGGTTGTTGGGGTTGGAGTACTGGTCGGGCTTCCAGGCGCCGGGCGTCTCGCGCACGAGCCGGTCGGAGACGTTGTAGTACGAGTCGGGGTGCTCGGGGTCAACGGCCGTCGGGCAGACGACGACCTCGGCCCCGTAGGCCCTCAGCACGTTGATCTTGTCGGTGCTGACCTTGTCGGGGCACACGAAGATGCACTTGTACCCCTTCTGCTGGGCGACGATCGCGAGCCCGACGCCGGTGTTCCCGCTGGTCGGCTCGACAATCGTGCCCCCGGGCTTGAGGGCGCCGCTCTCCTCCGCGGCCTCGATCATGCGCAGGGCGATGCGGTCCTTCACGGACCCGCCGGGGTTGAAGTACTCAACCTTCGCCAGGACGGTCGCCTGGATGCCCGCGGTCACGTTGTTGAGCCTCAACAGCGGGGTGTTGCCGACGAGGCTGATCATCGAGTCGTGGAATTGCACCGTTGTCTCCGGAGCTGTCTGTCTGAGGGATGGTTCCGCCAGCCTAAGGCCCCAGGTGGGCGTTCACTCGCCGTTGAGATTGGCCGACCGCCTCCACGGGGCAAGCAGTGGGTGTACGGCTACGAGGAGGTGGCGGCGTCGGATGACGAGCTTGTCGAGGGCGAGGGTGGCCCGCCGCATCGCGGCGGGCGCCGCGTACGGCGGCGGTGGGGTCGGGCTGGTGGGCGCGGCAGCCGTGGGTGTGGTGCTGGCCGAGGTACGGATGGCGAAGCGGCATGTGGGCAACGGGCGCAGTCCGCATGCGCCGAGCGCCGACGGCCTGTACGGGTACGCGTACGCCGGGATCGCCGAACCTCCACTGCGCCTGCTGATGCTGGGTGACTCCACGGCGGCGGGCCAGGGCGTGCACCGGGCCCGCCAGACGCCGGGGGCGCTCATCGCCTCGGGGCTGGCCGCGGTGGCCGAGCGCCCGGTCCGGCTGCGGAACGTGGCGCTGCCCGGGGCCCAGTCCGACGACCTCGACCGGCAGGTGGTGCTCGCCCTCGCGGATCCGGCCCAGGTGCCGGACGTGTGCGTGATCATGATCGGCGCGAACGACGTGACCCACCGGATGCCGCCGACCCGCTCGGTGCGGCACCTGTCCTCGGCGGTACGGCGGCTGCGTACCGCGGGGGCGGAGGTGGTGGTCGGGACGTGCCCTGACCTGGGCACGGTCGAGCAGGTGCAGCAGCCGCTGCGCTGGCTCGCCCGGCGGGCCTCCCGCCAGCTGGCGGCCGCCCAGACGATCGGAACGGTCGAGCAGGGCGGCCGCACCGTGTCGCTGGGCGACCTGCTGGGCCCGGAGTTCGAGGCGAACCCGCGTGAGCTGTTCGGACCGGACAACTACCACCCCTCCGCGGAGGGGTACGCGACGGCCGCGATGGCGGTCCTCCCCACGGTCTGCGCGGCGCTCGGCCTCTGGCCGGCGGAGGAGGAGCGCCCGGACGTCTCCCGTCGCGAGGGTTTCCTTCCGGTCGCCCGGGCCGCCGCGGAGGCCGCGTCCGAGCCCGGCACGGAGGTGGCCGCTGCCATGCCCACGGGCCTGCGCGGCCCCTGGGCCCTCCTCAAGCGCCGCCGCCGGCGGCGCCTGCCCGCCACGGACCCGGCTCCGGCGGGCTCCACCTGACAGCCTGGGGGCTGCCGCCCCCACACCCCCGCATCGGCCTGAACGGCCTCGTCCTCAAACGCCGGACGGGCTGGATACCCCTCTTCTCCCAAGGCGCCCCCCGCCAGAAAAAAGCAAGCGCTTAGAAAGTGCGGCCGGAGTCACACGCCCATAGCGGTGAAGTCGACGGTACGTACGGGTAACTTCCCAACCAGCCCTGCCAGTAGCTTCACCCCCCGTACGCCAATGGAGCCGTGATGCCCGAAGCCGTGATCGTCTCAGCCGCCCGCTCCCCCATCGGCCGCGCCTTCAAGGGCTCCCTCAAGGACGTGCGCCCCGATGACCTGACCGCCACGATCATCCAGGCCGCCCTCGCCAAGGTCCCCGAGCTGGACCCGAGGGACATCGACGACCTGATGCTCGGCTGCGGCCTCCCCGGCGGCGAGCAGGGCCACAACCTCGGCCGCATCGTGGCCGTACAGATGGGAATGGACCACCTCCCGGGCTGCACCATCACCCGCTACTGCTCCTCCTCCCTGCAGACCAGCCGCATGGCCCTGCACGCCATCAAGGCCGGCGAGGGCGACGTCTTCATCTCGGCCGGTGTCGAGATGGTGTCGCGCAGCATCAAGGGCAACAGCGACAGCCTGCCGGACACGCACAACCCCCTCTTCGCCGAGGCGGAGGCCCGCACGGCCGCCGTCGCGCAGACCGAGGGCTCGACGTGGCACGACCCGCGTGCGGACGGTCTGATCCCGGACGCGTACATCGCGATGGGCCAGACTGCCGAGAACCTGGCCCGCATCAAGGGCGTCACCCGCCAGGACATGGACGAGTTCGGCGTCCGCTCGCAGAACCTCGCCGAGGAAGCCATCAAGAACGGCTTCTGGGAGCGCGAGATCACCCCGGTCACGACCCCGGACGGCACGGTCGTCAGCAAGGACGACGGCCCCCGCGCCGGCGTCACCCTGGAAGGCGTGCAGGGCCTCAAGCCGGTCTTCCGCCCCGACGGCCTGGTCACGGCCGGCAACTGCTGCCCGCTGAACGACGGCGCCGCCGCCCTCGTGATCATGTCCGACACGAAGGCCCGCGAGCTGGGCCTCACTCCGCTCGCCCGGATCGTGTCCACCGGCGTCACCGGCCTCTCGCCCGAGATCATGGGCCTCGGCCCGGTGGAGGCCTCGAAGCAGGCCCTCAAGCGCGCGGGTCTGACCGTCGACGACATCGACCTCTTCGAGATCAACGAGGCCTTCGCCGCCCAGGTGATCCCGTCCTACCGCGACCTGAACATCCCGCTGGACAAGCTGAACGTGAACGGCGGCGCCATCGCCGTCGGCCACCCCTTCGGCATGACGGGCGCCCGCATCACCGGCACGCTCATCAACAGCCTCCAGTTCCACGACAAGCAGTTCGGCCTGGAGACGATGTGCGTCGGCGGCGGCCAGGGCATGGCGATGGTCATCGAGCGCCTCAGCTGACATCTCGCACGGACCCGTCACGGTCCTGTCGCGAATGACCGGATGAGTAACCGGAGTTGGACCCAGCGTGACCGAATCGGCCCGGATCCCGGTAACCCCGGGGACTCCGGGCCGATTTGTGATCCAATCTCCCCCAGGATGTGACCTATCTCCCTTGCGAGAGCAATTTGCGCAGGTCAGAGCCGTTCCACGAGTAAACCCCGGGCCCAAAGTCCTGTCCTATTCGTGACGTTACGCACTGACAGTTGGTTAGTCCGCCCTTCAAGCTGATGTAGGAAGTCGGGGGTCGACTTTGAACCGGGAGTACGTCAGTGAGCGCCATGCCTTTTGCTCTACTGCTCACCACCGCCGCCACCGCGGCCGTGGGCGTCGCCGTTCTGCGCACCCTGCTGGTGCTGCGCAAGCAGGTCGCTGCCCTGCACGACGACATCACCCAGAGCCGCGCCGAGGCCGCGCGCGGCCTCGTACCGGCCGCCCGCGGCGCCGCTGACGCGGAGGAGATACGCGCTGCCGTCGCCGAGGCGCTCGCCGAGGAGCGGGAGCGGGAGCTCGCCGAGGCGCGGGCCTTCTGGGCCGCCCAGGAGGCGCGTGACGCCTCTGACACCCCGTCCCTGCTCGGCCTGCCCGACAGCGAACTGTTTCTGCCGCGCCAGTCGGACTTCGCGGGCCTGGAGCACCTGGAGCCGGTGACCGAGCCCGGCCTGGAGGCCGACGAGTTCGCCGGGGACTCCGCCGAACTGGCCGCGGCCCGCCGCCGCCACCCCTCGCACCCGGACTTCGTCCCGGTCCAGTCACCTGTCGTGAACGACCACGAGCGCACGGTGACCTGTCTTGAGGAACTCGCCGAGTCCCGCACGGCGCTGGCCGACGTCCGCCCGGGCCCGCTGGGCACCCTCGACGTCTACGTCTTCGCGGACGGTACGACCCTGTGCATGACCCCGGGCCACCGCGAGACCGCGGAGCGGCTGGCCGCGGCCCTGCGGTCGGGCGAGACCCCGGTCCTGCTCGGCGGCTCCGGCGTCTCGGGCGCGTACGCGCTGACGTTCGCGTGCGGCGAGGAGAACGTGTACATCCTGGCGGACCGCGTCATAGCGTCGCTGTAGGAGCCGTAGGAGCTGTAGGAAGCGCCGGGAACCCACCCGAAGAGTCGGTCGAACGGATCAGACCCCGGCGCGCTGCTGTGCCTCCACCACGAGGCGCACCGCGTCGTCGAGGTCGCCCTCGTTCTTCAGTACGAGCGCCAAATCGTGCGCGGCGACAGTGATTTGGTCGGCGGCGGCGAACATCCCCGCGTCGGGCATCTCCCGCGGCTCGCCCGACGGGTCCTCCAGCCGCTGGGCACGCAGTGCCAACTCCCTGGCCAGCCCCAGTGCCTCGGCTGCCGCGCTCCGCTGCAGGCGGCTCTGCGGCGCGGCCCGCAACCGGTCGGCGAAGTGGTCCACGGCACGGGTCAACGGCGTCGTATCAAGCACGACGCGACCCTACGCGTCCATCCTGGACTGTTGCCAACGGGCCAACCCTCAGGCACGGTGACGTGAAGAGCGACCGCATCGCACGCGTCCGGAGGCGCCGATGTCCCAAGTCTTCTCCCAGGAGACCCATCGCAATCTGCTCGCCCGCATCCCCCACTGCACCGGTCGTGAAGTATCCGACTGGCTGCGCACGGTAGACGAAGGCCCCGCCCTCTTCCGCTTCGAGGAGAAGGTCAGCTGGCTCCGCGCCGAACACGACCTCGCGTACGGCCACGCCAAGGCAATCATCCACGAGTACGACCTGAGGAGGGCCGCGCGCAAACTGCTCTGAGCGCGCACCACCGAGACGACCACGCATCCGACGACAAAGGGCCCGCGAACCAGCCTCTGGTTCGCGGGCCCTTCGGTCGTCACCGTGCTTCTAGTCGTCGCCGCTGAAGATCGCGACCAGTCGCAGCATCTCGACGTAGATCCACACGATGGTCATGGTCAGGCCGAACGCGGCCAGCCACGCCTCCTCGCGCGGGGCGCCGTACGCGATGCCGTCCTCGATCTGCTTGAAGTCGAGGGTCAGGAAGAACGCGCCGATGAGGATCGCGATGATGCCGACGACCGCACCGAGCGGGCCCATGCTGCGCAGTCCGCCGTCGGGAGCGACGTTGAGGACGACGAGCAGCAGGTTGACCGCCATGGTCAGCACGAAGGCGATGGCGATGGCCATGCCGATGCGTGCGTACCGTGCGGTGACACGGATCCAGCCCGCCTTGTAGACGAGCAGGGTGGCGCCGGTGACCGCCATGGTGCCGAGGACGGCCTGGAAGGGCGCGCCCGACCACCGGCTGTTGTACATCTCGCTGATGACCCCGAGGAAGACGCCTTCGAAGGCGGCGTAACCGAGGATCAGCGCGGGCGAGGCCGTCCGCTTGAACGACTGCACCATCGCCAGCACGAAGGCGACGAGGGCGGCGCCGATGGCGAGGCCGTAGCTGGTGCTGGTCACCGGCAGCAGCGCCCACGCCAGGACGGCGCCGACGGCGACGGTGCCGAGCGTCATGGCCGAGCGCATGACGACGTCGTCCATCGTCATACGGCCGGTGGTGGCCGGGGCCTGCGGCGGAGCGCCGTTCTGAAGGTCCTGCTGCGCGTACGGGTTCTGCGCGTAGGGGTTGCCGCCCTGCTGGGCGTACGGGTTGCCCTGCGCGTACGGGCTGCCCTGGGTTCCGACAGCGGGTCCCCCGGCCTGCGGCGCCGCGTTGAACCCCGCGTAGCCGTTGTCGCGGCTGAAGCCCCGTCGCGAGAAGACCGGGTTGCTGCTCCTCATTTCACTCCTCCATGGCCACCTCGCGTGGCCTTGGGCTCAAGAGTAATAGGTAGGCAAAGGATTGACCCTACTGCTTGGGGAGGATCTTTCCCTTGTGCTGCCACCGTACGCGTGCGACCGATGCCCTGCGAGCACTGGTACGAAGCCGTAACCGGCCACTTAGCCGGGTCTTAGGTGGTCGGCGCGGGCGGCTCGTGGGTCAGTACCTCGCTCAGTCGAGGGGAAACCCCGTGTACCCCTCCGCGAGGTCGGTCCCGGCCGCCCGCGAGCCGGCGATCCGGCGCAGCCGGGCCAGCTGGACGCGGTCCTCGAAAGCAGTGGCGTCGGGGGCGCGGTGCAGCAGCGTCGTCATGTCGTACGAGAACCGCTCGGCCTGCCAGACGCGGCGCAGGCAGGTCTCGGAGTACGCGTCGAGGCGTTCCGCCGAGCCGGTCTCCTTCTCGTACGCCAGTGCCCGCGCGAAGGTGACGACGTCGCCGACCGCGAGGTTGAGCCCCTTGGCGCCGGTCGGCGGCACGATGTGCGCGGCGTCGCCGGCCAGGAAGAGGCGGCCGTGGCGCATGGGCTCGTGGACGTAGCTGCGCATGGGCGTGACGGACTTCTGGGTGATGGGGCCGCGCTCCAGCCGCCAGTCGTCGTCCGTCTCCAGGCGCCGCTCCAGCTCGTCCCAGATCTCCTCGTCCGCCCAGGTCTCGGCCGCGGTGCCGTCGGGTACCTGGAGGTAGAGGCGGGAGACGCTGGGCGAGCGCATGCTGAGCAGGGCGAACCCGCGCTCGTGGCGGGCGTAGACGAGTTCGTCGTGCGAGGGGGCCACATCGGCGAGGATGCCGAGCCAGCCGAAGGGGTACGTGCGCTCGAAGACCTGCGAGATGCCGGCGGGCACCGCCTGCCGGGCCACGCCCCAGAAGCCGTCGCAGCCGACGACGTAGTCGCACTCCAGGACGTCCTCACGCCCCTCGTGCCGGAAGCGCACGCGCGGGCTGTCGCTCTCCGCGTCCTCGACCGCCAGCGCCTCTGCCTCGAAGAGCAGCGGCCCGCCCTCCTTGAGCTGGAGTGCGATGAGGTCCTTGCACACCTCGGTCTGCGCGTACACCATCACGGAGCTGCCGCCGGTGAGCGCGGGGAAGTCGACGCGGTGGCGGGTGCGGGCGAAGCGGAGCTCGATGCCGTCGTGCCGCAGCCCTTCGCGGTCCATCCGCTCCGCGGCTCCGGCGGCCCGCAGGACGTCGACGGTCCCCTGCTCCAGGATCCCGGCCCGCTGGCGCTGCTCCACGTACGCCCGGTCCCGGCTCTCCAGTACGACGGAGTCGATCCCGGCGTTGTGCAGCAGCCGCGCCAGCAGCAGTCCGGCCGGTCCGGCCCCGATGATCCCGACGGTGGTACGCATCGGCACGCCCCTTCGCGTTCCTCTGTGCTCGCCCATGTTCCTTAATGTTCGCCTAGTGAAATTTACTTCACTAACCTCTGACGCGAGTCTCCGACCGTATGCGCTTGCTGTCAACGGTCGACGGTGAAGTCTTCAATGAAGGGCGCAGCGAATGCGAAGGGAGGAAAGGGTCGGAGGTGCCCGGAACCGGACTTGAACCGGTACGCCCGCGAGGGGCAGCGAGGTTTAAGCTCGCCGTGTCTGCATTCCACCATCCGGGCAGGCCATGGGCTCCGCGTCGAGGTTACGAGCCTATCGGGGCGCGTCCCCCGAACAGCGGGCGGGCGGACCGATGTTGTCTTATTTTATGGACGTCTGAGGGTGCATCAGCCCCCGGTACGGGCCATCCGCACTTGCCAATAGCCTTTCGGCTAAGTCACGGGCGCGTATACGGAATGACGGAATTTCACCGTCCGAACGAGCGCCTCCGCCGGCTCACGGCTCCCCGCCCCTCAGGGACGGCCGTCATCCCCAGGTATGACGCGGGCGTTCGCGGTCCGACTCGAGGCTGCCCCCGGAACCGGATCAGCGGCTGACTACACGGGCCCGACCGGCCACGACGATGGAACAAGTCCCCCGCAGCGTCGTCGTCCCGACAGGAGCACCCTCCCGTGACCACCACCCCTCTCGCCGGCCGGGCCACCGCCGTGGCCGCTCGTGCCACCGAACTGTCGAAGATCTACGGACAGGGCGAGACCCAGGTGGTCGCCCTGGACCGGGTCACCATCGACTTCCGGCAGGCCGAGTTCACCGCGATCATGGGCCCCTCGGGGTCGGGCAAGTCGACCTTGATGCACTGTGTGGCGGGCCTGGACACGTTCTCGTCCGGTTCTGTACGCCTCGGCGAGACCGAGCTCGGCTCCCTCAAGGACAAGCAGCTCACCCAGCTCCGGCGGGACAAGATCGGCTTCATCTTCCAGGCGTTCAACCTGCTGCCGACCCTGACGGCCCTGGAGAACATCACGCTCCCGATGGACATCGCGGGCCGCAAGCCCGACAAGGAGTGGCTGGACTCGGTCATCAGGATGATCGGCCTCGCCGACCGGCTCGGCCACCGCCCCTCGCAGCTCTCCGGCGGCCAGCAGCAGCGCGTCGCCGTCGCCCGCGCCCTCGCCTCCCGGCCCGACATCATCTTCGGCGACGAGCCGACCGGGAACCTCGACTCGCGCTCCGGCGCGGAGGTGCTGGGCTTTCTGCGCAACTCCGTACGGGAGTTGGGCCAGACCGTCGTCATGGTCACGCATGACCCGGTGGCCGCCGCGTACGCGGACCGCGTGGTCTTCCTGGCCGACGGCCGCCTGGTCGACGAGGTGTACGGGCCGACCGCCGACTCGGTCCTGGACCGCATGAAGCAGTTCGACGCCAAGGGCCGCACCAGCTGACCCGGCGCCCTGCGCCGGTCCGCCCTGCGTCGTCCGCCCTCCGTCGTCCGACTCCACTCTCCCTGGACTGAGAAACCCATGTTCCGTACCGCCTTGCGCAACGTCCTTGCGCACAAGGCCAGGTTGATGATGACCGTGCTCGCCGTGATGCTCGGCGTCGCGTTCGTGTCCGGCACCCTGGTCTTCACCAACACGATCTCCGACGCCTACCAGAAGAGCTCCGCCAAGGGCTTCGACCAGGTCGACGTCGCCGTCCGGCCGGAGAGCCAGGAGGACAAGGGCGACACGATCGGCAGGACGGGCAAGCTGACCGAGCCGCTGCTGGACAAGGCGGCGAAGGCTCCCGGTGCCGCCTCCGCCATCGGCGTCGTCTCCGGCTTCACCGCCGTCGCCGACAAGGACGGCAAGCTGATCGGCGGCGGCTTCCAGTCGCAGGGCGGCAACTACTGGGGGGACAAGGACCCGCGGTACCCGCTCAAGAGCGGCCGCGCACCGCACGGCGCGAACGAGGTCGCCCTCGACGCGGAGACCGCGAGGCGCGCCGGGTACAAGGTCGGCGACACCGTCCGCATGTCCGTCGACGGCCCCGTCCTCGCCCCGACCGTCACCGGCACCTTCACCACCGACGACGGCAATGTCGCGGCCGGCGGCAGCCTCACCCTCTTCGACACGGCGACCGCGCAGAAACTGTTCGACCGGGTCGGCGAGTACGACGAGATCGATGTGAAGGCGGCGGCCGGCACCAGCCAGAGCGCGCTGCGCGGCGCGCTCGACAAGGTCCTCCCGAAGGACACCACGTACACGACCACCGGCCGGCAGCTCGCCGACGACCAGGCCGAGCAGATCGCCACGGCCACCAGCGGTATGCGCACCGGCCTGCTGGTCTTCGCGGGCA
Source organism: Streptomyces sp. NPDC005485 (assembly GCF_040606085.1). Taxonomy (NCBI): domain Bacteria; kingdom Bacillati; phylum Actinomycetota; class Actinomycetes; order Kitasatosporales; family Streptomycetaceae; genus Streptomyces; species Streptomyces sp. NPDC005485. Next base: position 49,247 of record NZ_JBEXDZ010000058.1, read on the forward strand.
TCGCGCTCTTCGTCGGCACGTTCATCATCGCCAACACCTTCACCATGCTGGTCGCCCAGCGCACCAGGGAACTGGCACTGCTGCGCGCGGTCGGCGCCTCCCGCCGTCAGGTCACCCGGTCCGTACTCCTCGAGGCCTTCCTCGTCGGTGCGGTCGCGGCGGTCACCGGTCTGGTCGCCGGGATCGGCATCGGCGCCGCAATGCGCTCGCTGATGGGCTCGCTGGGCGCCACCGTGCCGGACGGCCCGCTGGTGATCTCGCCGGGGACCGTCGCCACTGCCCTTCTCGTCGGCATCGTCATCACCATGCTCGCCGCGTGGCTGCCGGGCCGCCGGGCGGCGAAGATCCCGCCGGTCGCCGCGATGAGCAGCGTGCACGCCAAGGCGACCACGAAGTCCCTCGTCGTACGGAACACGATCGGCGCCCTCTTCGCGGGAGCGGGCGTCGCCGTCGTCCTCTACGCGACCACGATGAACGGCTCGGACGGGCAGGCCCCGATGGGCCTCGGCGCGGTCCTGCTGATCATCGGCGTCTTCGTCCTCACCCCGCTGCTGTCCCGCCCGCTGATCGCGGCCGCGGCCCCGCTGCTGCGCGTCTTCGGGATCTCCGGGAAGCTCGCCCGGCAGAACTCCGTGCGCAACCCGCGCCGCACCGCCGCGACCGCCTCGGCGCTGATGATCGGCCTGACCCTGATCACCGGTATGACGGTGATGGCGGGCAGCCTGCAGAAGTCGATCGACAAGATGGCCGGTTCGGCGATCAAGGCGGACTACATCGTGTCGATGGCGAACGGGAACTCGCTCTCGCCGGACGTCGAGAAGAAGCTCGCGAACGTCGACGGCGTCACCGACACGAGCCCGCTGCGCAACGCGCCCTCGCGCATCGACCGTACGACCGAGTACCTGACGGGCGTCAACGGCAACGCCATCGGCAAGCTCACCGACCTCACCGTGGACAGCGGCGCCTTCAAGGTCGGCGGCACACAGGTCGTCGTGGACGACGGGACGGCCAAGTCCCATGGCTGGAAGGCCGGTTCGCACTTCACCGTCGCCTACGAGGACGGCAAGAAGCAGCAGCTGACCGTGGCCGGGGTCTACGAGAGCAACGAGCTGATCCAGGGCATCATGCTGGACACCGCCACCCTCGCGCCGCACGAGAGCGACGCCGCCGACATGCAGGTCATGCTGAAGACGTCGGGCGGCACCTCCGACGCGGCCAAGGACAAGCTGGAGAAGGCCCTCGGCGACAACCCCGCGATCAAGGTCCAGGACAAGAAGGACCTCTCCAACGAGATCGCGAAGATGTTCACGCTGATGCTGAACATGCTCTACGGCCTGCTCGCCATGGCCGTCGTCGTCGCCGTCCTCGGCGTCATCAACACCCTGGCCATGTCGGTGTTCGAGCGCTCGCAGGAGATCGGGATGCTCCGCGCGATCGGCCTCGACCGCAAGGGCATCAAGCGGATGGTCCGCCTGGAGTCGCTGGTCATCTCGCTCTTCGGCGGTGTGCTCGGTATCGGCCTGGGCGTGTTCTTCGGCTGGGCGGCCGGTGAGCTGCTGGGCAGCAGGATGGCGACGTACGAACTGGTCCTGCCCTGGGCCAGGATGGGCGTCTTCCTGCTCCTGGCGGCCACGGTCGGCGTGCTGGCGGCGCTGTGGCCGGCGCGGCGGGCGGCCCGGCTGAACATGCTGACGGCGATCAAGTCGGAGTATGCCAACTGCCGCGAGCGTGATGTGTTCCTCGTACAGCCGCTGGTCAAGCCCGTGCAGGAACATCTCGTCGAGCTGCTGCTGATGTGCGACGCGGC